>JBAXTR010000149.1:0-5978 GCA_037130095.1 Methanomicrobiales archaeon | reverse complement strand
AATGTTTTGCTATTTCCGGGCTTCGTTTTTAATATCCAACTGCGTAACTCCTACAGGATTACTGGGTTGAAAAAATTTGCTTTTGCTTATCTCCCCGAACCTGGTTTTTATTGAGTGATGTTATTGGTATACATTAATATGCATCATTGTAAAAGATTAATACAGTTAAGAGGGATGTATTCACCATGGCTCATGATAGTGAGGTTCCGAAACGGAGAGAAATCAGGATACAAATTCCAATTTTTTTCAAACTCATGATTAGCATGCTGTTTGTCGCCACAATCCCAATATTTCTTCTGGGAATCGTTTCAATGGGAGGGACTGCAAGTATTACTGCAAGTTTAGGGCTCCAGACAACAATCATTCTGCTGACCGTAATTACCCTCGCCATTGTCCTTATGTGGAGCTTCTTCCTTGCAAGCAGCATTACGAGCCCGATTGTTAAACTATCTAATATCGCACAAAATATGAGTCAGGGAGAAATAAAAACGGCAGAAATCGAGGTTATGTCTAATGATGAAATAGGTGAGCTTGTCGTCTCGTTTAACAAATTAATTAACACGTACCGAATTCTTGATACCCTGGCAAAGGATGACACCGGTAATAAAGAGGTTTGAATAAAAGAAATTCAGATTTTACTGCGTGACCATCAATGACCCCGGAAGATGATCGTAATGTACACCATTTCAGGGTATGACGAATATGGTCCTGCTCCCCGGTTATACATACTTCCCGGTGGTCACCTGGTTTTTTTATCCCGGGCATATAAGGCCATTATAAACGGTGATATGTTTAAAAAGATGCGACCACAATAATTGAAAAGCGGTTATGTTCGAAGATATCCTTAATAAATTCATTATCATTGACGGCGTTTCATCAGTGACCATTATCCGGGATAACGGTGAAGTGATTGAAAGCCAGAAAACCGGAAATTTCGATGATAGTCAGCTAGCAGCCGTGATATCATTTGTCCTGGAAGAGTCGAAATCAATGGCCTCAAAACTCGGAAAAGAACCGTTATCAATGGTATTTATCGAATTCCGTGATCATATTATTTTATCTGCACCATTAAGGGACCATATATTCATCGTATTAATTGCATCACCAGGTGCGAATATTGCACAGATAAACTTGGAACTGAAAAAGAACAGAGAGCGATTATCCCAGGTATCATGATAAAAAATCTGCCAGAGGGAATATCCATTGGAGAAATGAGAGCCTCACTGCAGTGGATTCTCTCGCATACTGCACGATTTGCCGGTCTCGTACTGGTGACAATCCAGGGAAGTCGCGGGTTTATCCTGATTAATATGGGTAAACCCCTGGTGTATTATTTCAGGCATGGTCAGAATATCCTTAAGGGACATACGGCATACGAGTATTTCCTGAGCCAACCGTTTATCCAGTTTGAACTCAGGAAATATACTGCGTTGGAAATGACCCTAGCCCTTGGTCTTGCTGCTTCAGCGGAAGGGACAGCAGATCAACCAATACCTGAAAATGTAACTAAAAAAGGAAAAAAGGACGTATCTGGTCCCGTTGACCCCCCCGCTTTCCAGGATGCATCTCCAGAAACCAGCAATCCCCCTGCTGGCGAACCTGGAGAGGAAGACAAGCCTTCCGTGTATGAAATGGATTCATCTGAATATTCGGCTTTTGCTAAAGGTACCATTTCGTATCTTGGATTATCCCATAATGTCACATTATCTGTGGAAGATGAAGATGATCCCGCTCTCTTCCCGCATGTACCCCTAAGGACCATAGGAAAACTGCTGGACTCTAAAAAGACGGATGTAGGTGACCTGATTCTGGGGCAGATAATCAATCTTCCCGGGGTCCTTGCGGTCACCATATTCAGGCGCGGTTTGAATGTCCTTTCAATAGGGGATATCGATCCAGATAATCTTGTTGATGTCGCCGAGGACCTCATCAACAGCGCGAAAGGTCTTTCATCCGTTATGAGGACAGGGCCTTTTATCCAGGTCACACTCCAGATCCCTGCCGGAAATATTATCATCGCACCCTATTATGATGAATATGTCTGTATCCTTACTAGTCCGGGGATTAATCTCGGACAGATAAGAAAAATTATCCGGGAACTTCCCGGAATTGAAACAACAGAAGAAACCTGGGAGACGTTCTGATGTATACGATACTTGTTGTCGATGATAACCCTTCGATTGTTGATATTTTTGTCAGTATGCTTGAGCAGGGAGGATACCACGTCCTTTCAGCTACAAGTGGTGAAGGTGCACTGGAAATTTTGGCAAATTCCAGGCCTGATATGATCCTCCTTGATATCCTTATGGAACCGATGGATGGGTGGCAGACACTGGAACAGATAAAGGTAGGCCCTCCCAGTATGGCTTCTATTCCGGTTATGATGCTGACCGCCAAACCCCTGAGTCCGGATGAAGCTCAAAAATTCGGTCTTTCAATCGAGGACTATATTAACAAACCGATTACACGCCGGGCCTTATACGATGCTATCGACCGCTTTTTCCAGCGCCGTGATCGCATGGAGACACATATGCAGATTGCGGGGGAGAGTGGTGCAACGCCTGAAATACTTAATGAGTTCAGGACTCTTTGCCGGGCCACCGATGTACAAAAAAGGCTACTTCGCATACTTGAGCATGTAGCAGTAAGTGAAAACCTTCCACCTGGGAAATATGATGAGATAACGTCGGCTGTGAGGGAGATGAGGGAGACCCTGACCGAGAAAAACGAGCGGCTTGAAGAGATCAGGCGCCAGTTCTCAGAACTTGGAATTACTCCTGATGATGCCCAGCGCTGATAGTAGATGAACCCGATGTAAGGTCCCAATTCCTCATTTGATGTGTCGGTAATTTCCAGACATTCTCCCGGCATGTTAAGATGATAATATCAAGGTAATTTTCATGATGGTTATCCAATCAATATATCGAAGGGAATCGGTTAATCCCGGTTTTTTTCACTCCCGGGAACTGGTCTGATGAATGAAAGGCTTATCCCAGTATCTGAGTTATCATCAGCATTACGTTGTCCTGTCCGTGTATTTTTTGACCGGTCAAATCCATGGGTAGAACCCTCAGAATATACAATATGTAAACAGATCTCTTATTATCTTGGGGATGGTATCGAAAAAGAGGAGATCTGGGATGAGATCTGCAGGATATCACCAGGTATCGATCCTTCGTACAAATATTACTATCAATCATGTATCGATCAATGTATTTGCCGGGAGTGGAGAGTTGCATCCGAACATGATCTTTTTGTAACGTCCGATCGGTTTGGGATATGCGGGACTGTTGACAAGATTTATCAGGATGCCCCGTATTTTTCAATAATACGGTCTGTGAAACCACCGGTGTCGGGGATTTACCCGGGTGACAGGATCAGGGTGCTGGGTTATGCACTCTGCCTGTCGGAATTGTTAGGAAAAGAACTTCATGGGGCTTCAGTAGATTACATTCCGGGTGGAATAAGCAGGTATTGTGAGATACAACCCCGTGATATGAGAAAGTTCTTTTCAATACGGAAGGTGTTATTGAATCTGGATGCAGGGGCCGTCCCTAAAAAACCTCTTCGTGCTCCATGTGAGGCCTGCCCGTACCGGGAGCAATGTGATCCGGGGCCTACACGACTTTCAGACCTTTTCTGACCTGCAAAATACGCACAATTTTTGTCTATTTCATGAAATGAGCTTTGAAAAACATTGAATGGTGATATTTCCCTGGTACCTGATTCTATTTATTGCTCCAGCAGGGTAATTGATTTAATATATTCTCCCTTTGCTTCCCTTGTAGTACCGACTATTAACCAGTACTCCTCCCCGTGACGTTCGCATATTCCCCTGGCATTGATCATCTCCCCACGGACGGCCTGGCCACTGTACGTGTGGGTAAACGAGAGTACCCGGGAAATTTTGTCGTGAGATACTGAATATACAGCAGGATTATCATACGCATACGTGGCATCTGTTACAAGGGCGTCGATAGTCATCGGGCCGAGGACTTCTCCTTTTACTGAAGGAGCGGTGCTGATTTCGTCATATCCTCTTGTATACAGAAGATCAAAATAGGTCCCTTCTATCTGCCCGCGGTTCCATTTCCGCTTTTCATGCAGAATAAAATCATTAAATGAGATTTCAGGTCTCCGTTTCCGGTATACCGTTTCCCACAGATCTTCGCTCATTGGCTCAAGCAGTCCTTTTTTAACTGCCGAAATCAGGTGTTCACGTGCAATGAACCAGTCCCTCCCGTAAACAATGAAATCAATATCTGATGATTCAATCTCAAGTCCACAGAGAAGTGACCCGGTACAGCCCATTGATGAATCCGGGACACAAAACATCTTCATCAATTTTCTAACCCTGGGATCCCTTGATGCAATGGCAGGGAGTTCGGTCTCCGGTTTGTAAATACGTTTTACGTCAGTGGGAGGTACGCGATGGACAACGTCAAGATAGTTTGGTTTTCTCTCTTTTATTATCTGGAATGCAGGTTCGAAATCAAGTTTCTGGTAACGGGTCCCGGACATGTTCATTCTTTCTCCGTGAGGATCGGGAACATACCTCAAAATGCAGCCGATCCGGTCAGAATTATCATACGTTGAAACGGCATAAAGCCATCCGTCATTGTCTTCGATAAAGTCGCGAAGCCTGGGGAGGAACATCCGGATTTACTCCATTAATGACAGGTAATCCCTGACTTCGTTTATTAGTGCCCCTTCCCTGATGATACGCCGGTTTACTAAATCTACCACTGTACTTGGCGTCCCGGGTAGGATTCCTCCATCAATCAGGATATCATAGGGTATATGGCATTCGCCCGGTGTCAGTGGGTCCTTTGCGCCGGACTGGTTTGCACTGGTTGCAGTGATAGGGGAGTCAAATCTCGAAATAAGTTCGATCGCAACAGGGTGTGCCGGATACCGAACACCGATCATCCCAGTCCCTACGGTCAGCATGGCCGGGAGATACGAGCGTGCTTTGACAATAACGGTAACAGGCCCGGGAAGAAATCTATTGATGAATTCTTCTTCCCGGTGTCCGATTTGTGTGACTGCAGTCATCATATCGAAATCTGATATGGCAATCGATATCGGCATTGAAAGGGAGCGGTTTTTCGCTTCGTATACTTTGAGAATTGCGTCCTCGGAAAATGCATCGGCACCAAGGCCATAAATGGTTTCAGTGGGGTAGACAACCAACCCGTCCGTCATCAGGGCTTTTAGGGCCTTTTCAATAACATCCATTTAGAATTCCCGGCCGCGGACCCTGTTAATATCGAACACTGCTTTGGTGCTGACATGCATAACGGCAAAAACCCCTGCCTGAATCGGGTCGGTAACAACAAGATCTGCATGTTCAGGTACACTCCCTGCCATTTTCAGGGCGATAACAGGGATACCTGCCTCCCGGACACGGTCAACAGCGATTGAAATTTCTCCTCCCATCAATGACCCTGCAAGGACGAGAATAGCGGCACGTGGGAGCCTTGCGACTGCATCAACGGCTTGTGCGACAGTCCGCTCACCTACGAGCGGGATGGTGTCGACTGATATCCGTTCCCCTCTAATATTGTGCCTGTCTGCTTCATTAACGGCACCAAGGGCTACCTGCGCAACCTGGGCACCGCCCCCGATGATAATTACCCTTGTGCCAAAAATATTGGAAAATGGCTTATAGGGTTTTACATCCTTCACGGATGGAATTTTTTTCAGATCGCTTATCAGGTCTTCGAAATCCGAGCCGCCTTCATATTCCACATATATCTCTGCCAGATGATTCATCGGCCCCGAATCGAATACTTCCTGGTGTATCATCATGATATTTGCATCATGGCAGGCCACAATGGTAGTAATATCGCGAAGTACACCTTTGGTATTCTCTGCAATAATCCTGATAGCAAAAAGATCGTGTTCTGGTTCAGGCATAAATAGATGCGATAACCGGGGATCGAACCCGGGTTAGAAGCTTGGGAAGCTCCTGTCCT
>JBAXTR010000148.1:0-6027 GCA_037130095.1 Methanomicrobiales archaeon | reverse complement strand
TATAGATATAACAGTCTTTACTTATTTGTTCAATACATTTTTATACATTTCGAGCGACATCGAAAAAATCCGGCCCTAAAGAAGAATAATTCTGATAAATTCATAGTTTGCGGCGTTCTTCAAGGACCAGCGTCCTGCCGCGTACCTGGATAAGTCGTGCACCTGCAGAACATGCCAGTTCTTCAGGAGATACCTCGGTATTCTGGAGCCATTTTACCTTGATGACCTTTCTTGTTTTGAGCTGGGCAATGACTTCAGAAATGATTGTTTCCGTACACCCCTGTTTCCCAATCCATACGGTAGGTTTCAGGTCCTGCATGAGATTATTACCACTTCTCTTCGACGTTGAACGTGTTGATTCCGGGAGAGAACGACTTCTTCCAGACGATTTCTCTCCGTCCTTCTGCCTGGTACCAGTTATACTCCGGGCTGACCTGACCCGGGGCCTTACCCCGTGGGAATCCCCACGCTTCTTATTTCCACTATACTGACTCATGCAACCTCCCGGTTGGGAACCGTGACTGCCTGTGGCAGTGAAAACAGGTAATCACGACTTTCCCTTTCCTGATCCTCACTCTCATCGTAACCCCAGGTACATGAAATCTGTAGCAGTGCGGGCAGATTTTGCGCCGGTGCTGCCAGTCAAGACCTACCCGCTGTCTCATAGCGATATTTCTGGCAAGTACAACACAACGGTCACTCCACGCCGGGTCCACAGGGAAAAACTCCTCGGCCCGCTGGAACAGTACCCCGATACGTTCACGCGCCAGCCGTTTAATCTCCCCGTTTTTCGATCTTCCTGCCATCCGGTTCTCCCTGAATTTCGTGTTCATAATGTACGCCCCTTGTATATGATATACCCGCTGACAAAACATCTGTGGGGCATACACACCACCCGGCCTGATATATCAATACCCTCCAACCGGGTATACTGTTATAATACTTCTCCAGGACACGAATATCCAGCCAATATGATGATTAAAAGGGAAATACTATCGAAATATCATTTTTTTGAAGAATAACAAAAGCCCGGGTAATTTAAAGAATCCGGACTATTCTCCCATCGATTCGCAGGCGGTCTTCGCAGAAGAGCTTCACCGCGTACGGGTAACACCAGTGTTCCTCGTAAAGGATCCGCTCAGAAAGGCTGCCTTCATCGTCATCCGGGAGGACGGGTACACATTTCTGGATGATGATTGGACCGGAATCCATCATTTCATCAACGAAATGGACCGTGCAACCAGCTACTTTCACACCGTAATTTATAGCCTGTCGTTGTGCATGAAGCCCGGGGAATGACGGGAGGAGGGCTGGGTGAATATTCATTATTTTTCCATTGAATGAACGGACGATGTCTTTTCCGAGGATCCTCATGTAACCAGCGAGAACGACAAGGTCCGGGCTGCATTCTTTCATGGTGATAAGAAGGGCCTTTTCATAGGACTCCCTGGTGGGAAATGCCCTGAAATCAACAGCCGTGACCGGCACAGCGGAAAATTTCGCCCTTTCGGTTGCATAACAACCCGGGATATCAGTGATCAGGCGGACACAGGTGCCGTTGATGTTTCCTTCCGATAGCGCATCAAGAATTGCCTGGAAATTTGACCCCCGGCCTGATGCAAGCACAATGATACGTTTCTTCCCGTCCCCCGTTTCCTCATCATGAAGGGGTCTCGGTGCAGATTTCTCTTTCATCCGGCGTTTTCTCCCCCGGCCCCGGGCTTCATAATTATTTTCACCTTCACAATCCGGCGCCCCCTCATCTGAACGACTACCAGTGTTGCGTTTGCCTCCGTAATTGCAGCACTTTCACCGGGATGAGGAATATGACCAAGACGGTCGATTAAAAGACCCCCGACGGTCTCATAGGACTCATGAACCGGGAGATTGAGGTCGAGCTCGTCGTTCAGGTCCTCAACCCAGACCTGGGCGTCCACGATGTAAACTCCCTCACCCACTTTCTGGATATCAGGTTCCTCCTGGTCAAATTCATCAAGGATATCCCCGACCAGTTCCTCGAGGATATCCTCTACTGTGACGATACCTGCAAAACTGCTGTACTCATCAAGGACAATTGCCATCTGTATTTTCCTGACCTGGAGTTCCTTGAGGAGATCATCGATCTTCTTTGTTTCAGGGATAAAATACGGGTCATACATGATCTCATTGATTGAGGTCTTCTTTTTCCCTGACAGGAGGACCGAGAACACGTCTTTTACATTCAGTACACCGATTATATTATCCACAGAGTCGTGGTACACGGGGATCCTTGAAAACCCGGTCTCGTTAAAGAGTTTCAATGCAGAATCAACCGTGTTGGTATCTTCCATCATCGCGACATCGATACGGGGGGTCATGATTTCACGGGCGGTGGTATCACCGAACTCGAGGACAGAGTAGAGCATCTCTTTCTCCTCTTCTTCGATGCTCCCCCCTTCCTGGCCGACATCAATCCACTCCTTGATCTCTTCCTCCGTTACTACCGGGACAGAAAGGCCATGTAACCTGTGAGATCGGCTGACACGGTCAACAATCCAGATTACCGGGGTGAGCACTTTTGATAAAACAAGGATGATGGGCGCAACAGACAATGCAAAACTCTCATCGGCACGTGTTGCGTATAAACGAGGGCCAATCTCCCCGAAAATGATAATAAGGAGTGTAACTACCCCGATCGCGATTGCGATACCCAGGCTCCCGAAAAATTCAATGGCAATAGCGGTAGCAATGCCTGCAGCACAGATATTGACGATGGTGCTCCCAACAAGTATGGTGATCAGGATGCGATCGGGATGCTCTTTGAGTAGTGCCAGGGCTTCTGCACCTTTACGCCCATCGTTGATGAGGTTCCGTACTTTTACCCGGTTTATTGCTATCAACGCCACTTCGGAGCTTGAAAAAAAAGCTGACAGGGCGAGACAGATTACAAAAAGGGCGATATAAAGATAATAATCGGTCATCGGTCCCTCGCCGCTGGACTATATCGGATAAATTCCTTCATAAGTAATGAAACACATCATAATCGCATTCCGGTTAAATAAACCCAGCGATTCCCGGACACGAAAGCTATCCGGGCGTATACTCCTTCATAAAGGCGAGTTCCCTCATCAGCAGGTGGCATTTTTCTTCCGAGGAATACTCATGATCAAAATTCCGGTCCTCGAGTTCCAGTGTCAGGTTCCCCTGGTAGCCGTAGTCCATGAGCGCGTGAAGCACCGTCACGATTTCCGGGCTGCCTTCTACAGGGAGGTGCATCGACTTCCCGTTCGCCCTTGACAGGTGGATATTAACAAGGCGGTCATGACAAAGGTCAATGTACCTGATTACTTCATCGAGAGATACCCCCATGGCATGGGACACATCAAGGGTGAAAAAAAGCCATTTTTCTTTATCAAGGAGCTCACGTACGGCGTCAGGAGTACAAAGAAGCGAATTTACCGATAATTCCATATTCTCTATGGCAACCCTGACAGTACTGCCACGTGACTCACAGTGCATACGTTCAATCAGGTGATCAAAACGGACATAATCTGCTGCGCTCGGGACCCTTTTAGCAGTTCTCCTTCCGGGGTGAAAGGTGAACACCGCAGCATTGATCGCTTCAGCCAGCCGGAGCGAATCAACCGCATGGTCTAATGACAGTCCTGCAACACCCGGGTTGATCGAACAGGGGTTTAAATCAAGGATTGGTGTATGAACCGTGCTATGTGACAGCTCCGGATGGTTACGGAAACAGGTGTGTAATTCCTCCATTGGCTGGCCCCGAAGCCAGAAATCCGGCGTTTCAGGCCAGAATTCGATTGAATCAAGCCCAGTTTCACTGATGAAATCAAAGATCTCCTCGCATGGATATTCGTGGAAAAACATGGTTGAAACCGAGAAATGGACCATGATCGTAGTTAATATCCACACAGGCAATAAATATCTCTGTGATGAATTCCGGCCAGGGTACACTCGATATGTGGAAGGCGCCTGAGGAATCACCGGTTTTACGGGTATCCGAGCTATCAGCAATCATTAAAGAACTGTTCCTGGACGAACGTCTTGTTGACGTCCTTGTGGAAGGAGAAGTAACAAATTATAAACATCATTCACGGGGAAACAGGTATTTCTCACTTTCTGAAGAAGACGGTAGAGAAAGTGCAGTCATTAAATGCATGATGTGGAGTTCTGATGCCGGAAAACTACCTTTTGTCCCGGAGGATGGCATGCGTGTAATTGCCAGGGGCAGGATCGATTTCTATCCCCCGGGTGGTAACTGCCAGTTATATATAAAAAGTATGAGGCTGGCCGGTGCCGGGGAGAAATACCTCTTGGTGGAACGCTGGAAACAGGAGATGTCATCAGAGGGCTGTTTTGCACCTGAACGTAAACGGCCGCTCCCGCTCTATCCTTGTGTTATCGGCGTTGTCACTTCGGGGACAGGGGCCGTTTTACAGGATATAAAAAATATTATCAGCCGCCGATTCCCGCTCCGGATAATCCTGTCGCCCACCGCGGTTCAGGGGGATGGTGCACATCTCGAAATAGCTGCAGCCATTAAAAAAATCGATGGAAAGGTGGATGTGATAATTGTTGCCCGGGGTGGGGGAAGTTTTGAAGACCTCTTCCCTTTCAATCATCCCGATGTAGTACGGGCGATTGCGTCCTGTGTCACCCCGGTGGTAAGCGCTGTGGGGCATGAAGTGGATACAACCCTTGCAGATTATGCAGCCGACGCCCGTGCCCCGACACCTTCAGCCGCAGCGGAGATGGCAGTACCGGAAAGGACCGCACTTTTTGCCGTGCTTAGGGAGTACCGTTGTGCCATGGGAGATGCGATCAGCAGCCAGCTGGAGAAAGCATTCGATGAACTTGCAACATTGCGGGAGAGAATTCACCCAAAAAAACTGGGATACCGGATTATTGAGCGGCGGCAGAATATCGATGATATTGCGGACAGGCTCCTTCTTGCCACGAGGGGGAAAATTTCCGGGAGCCGCCTCCGCCTGAACGAGGTCCGTGCGGTGATTGAGGGGAAAAATCCATTGGGCATTCTTGGAAGGGGATACAGTATCGTGGAAAAAGAAGGGAAAGTAGTGCGATCTGTCCGTTCACTTGCCCCGGGAAATAACCTGGTACTCCGGCTTTCTGATGGAAAGTGTGGGGTGCAGGTCAGGGAGGTTTCATATGACAAAGAAATTTGAAGAACTGCTTGAAGAACTCCGGCAGGTGATGAGGAAAATTGAAGATCCGGAGACCGGGCTGGATGAAAGCATCGAATTGTACGAAAAAGGAGCCGCACTCATACGCCAGTGTGAAGAAGTACTCACAAGAGCTGAGCTGAAAGTATCCGAACTTGGAGAAGAAGAAATCTGATGCTACCTGCCAAAGCCAGACCTTACGCCAGATGTTGTAACTTTTAATTATTCCGGCTTTGCCGAACGATGGACTGGGATGATTCCAGGCATTGGTAGTTTTGAAAATGTTAATCGGGACATTGTGCTGTCATTTCAACCCTGATGGTTTCTCCTTCCTGTAGGTACTTGATTAATTCCCGGGAAAGTGTCCTCGCAACATGGTCAGATCCTGTTGCGATGGTCCTGCTGCAGCAGAAGGAACTCCTTCTCCAGACAAGATCAGTGGGATGCTCCAGTGTTATCCCCTTCCCACCGCTGGACTGAACCTCGACAGAGATGTCGCGGCAGACCAGTCGTGTGGTAAGACTCGCACCTTCCCTTGAAATGACATTACGGAATTCCGATGATAGATTTGCTGCCCCTTTATCTGCACCCACCGCGATGATGCAATCGCCATAACGGGTAAGTTCCTTTTCGGTGGTTACCTCAAATGTTGTGGGATGAGTCCCACGGACCAATGGGTGACCGTGCGCGATGACCGTTTCAGTTGCCTTCATCTTTATAAAAAGGCGCACCTATTCCTATTCAATGTATATCGAACAACGCTGCCCGGCATGCGGGGAAGAGGACGATCAGGAGATCCTTTCCGAATCCCATGACCTGCTCGTCCGCTGCACCCGCTGCGGCA
>JBAXTR010000147.1:0-6046 GCA_037130095.1 Methanomicrobiales archaeon | reverse complement strand
ATTAGTACATCCAAAGAACCCAATTTGAACACTCAAATTCAAAATGACCCTATACTGTCCAATCATATCCAGGTCACCGTTCATAATGTCACCACTAAATCCATTAAACAAAAATCCGGAAATGAGATAAATTTTGTAATTATTGACATGTCACTGAAAAATGAAGGAGTAAAAGAGAGTTTTTCTTTAGACAATAAATCCCTGGTAATTTTTGAAGCAAATGAGCAGGGCCTCCATCATATTTACCCGGACCCCAGAAATTACGAGGGGAACATTAAGAACCCGTTACCCCTTGGATCTCTCTCGCCCGGAGAAAAAATTCGGGGAGTTGTCCTATTCCAGATATTTGATAGTGTGGACTCCATAGTCTTGTACATAAAAGATCCCAACTGGGCAATTCTGGGCGATGTATTTATCTCAGATATTTCTGATTTTAAACAGGTAAGATCAGATAAGGAATACATAAAGAATTTAAGCTTAGTTGTCCATTCCGCTGTTCAAAAAAATGCTATTCAGGGCGTTGCCGCAGATCCGGGTCACAAGTTCTCAGTGATTAACGTGAGTATTACCAACAATAACCCAACCGATATCACCCTACAGAGGGAGAATTTGGTCATCCTATCTGAAAAAGAGATGACATTAGAGGCTGGGGGAAATCGTCAACCTGATAAAATAGCCCGAAATTATCTCCGTTTTCCATTCACCATTCATCCAGGTGAGACCATCACCGGACCTGTACTCTATGGGGTTCATACCGGTTCAAGGACTAATAAAATCGCGTTATCTGATGATCATTTTGTGATTAATTCAATGGCTGATTTAAATAATATTTATCAATATGAATAATTTTTGAATAAAAGGAAACAATCCACATTTAATTTTAAACCCGCTTCATTTTCACCCCGCGTCCGGCATCATTCGATATACCCCAATCCCAATTTTATTTTCATGATAGTTGTTGACGAATGGAAAAATATGGTTGTGCCGGGAAGGAGATACCACGTTGTTGCAAGGTTCACGGACCAAGATCTGGAATTTATGGGTACAGGAGCCGTTTCAAGCGAACGGAAGGATCCAGTATTCATGACAACGGGCCTGGTGAATATGATGATCCCCTGGGAGGCTATCGAAAAGCTGGATCCTGTGGAGGAATAAGCATTAATGATTGTGGTATCCTGGAGATCTGCCCTTCAAGCATGTTCTGAATGGAATCGCCAATTCCCTGAAAAATTATCGAAAAATCGAAGTGTAACAGAGATCAAATGTATAATCAGGAACCATGAAGTCCGGCAACGTGAAGACTATCGTCTCCTTCTTCTCCTTTTTGGTCCTGGCATGCATGATTCTTTCATGTGGATGTACCACAACCGCCCCAAAGGAATCCATTTCTCTTGGGAGCGGCTCCATTCCTGCAGGTGAAGGGCAGTATATATTTAACGATTCACTTGGAAATGTCGATCGTCCTATATCAGTCTTTACGTACCGTCCTTCAACCTGGAAGTCTGACAGCCCGGTACTTATCGTCATGCACGGGGCAGGACGAAACGGAAAGGACTCCATGATGGCATGGAAGTCATATAGCGAGCGTTATTCCTGTCTCATTGTAGCCCCTGAATTTTCCGAACAGTATTATCCCGGTGACCAGTGGTATATAGGCGGAAACCTGTATTCCAGTACCGGGAAGGTGAACCCGAAGTCCAACTGGACATATACAGCCGTCGAACATCTTTTTGGCGACATAAGAAACCGGACAGGTGCGAGACAGGAATCCTATTTACTTTTTGGACACAGTGCCGGGGCCCAGTTCGTCCACCGCCTGGTTACATTCCTGCCGGAAGCCCGGTATAGCCGTGCAGTTGCAGCAAACGCCGGTTTTTATGTATTTCCCATATATACAATCCCGGCCCCGACCGGATTAAAATTTTCACCTTTGCCAGCCAGCGACCTGCCAAAGGTCTTTGGTCGAAAGCTGATTATAATGTCAGGAGAAGCGGATACAAATGCGAATGATAGCAGCCTTGCCAGATTCCCTGAAGCAGAAGCACAAGGAAAAAACCGTTTCGAACGGGCATTGGCGTACTATTACACTGCAAAATCAGAAGCTTCACGACTTTCAGTCCCGTTTAACTGGGAATATTATACCGTCCCCGGGGTTGGACACGACGAGGGCGGGATGGTGGGCCCATCAGCAGTAAGGCTGTTCAGCGTACCCTGACGATGAAAAGGGCTCCCGGAAATTATCCAGGGAAGAGGTGTCATGTGCCCCTGCTTCTCATTCATCCCGAAACGGGTGTCATTCATCACTTCCAGGATCACACCTATGCAGGGCAGGATAGCAATTCGCCATCTTTTCATAAAACTGCTGGTGACATTCCTCTGCCCTGTAAAACGTCGATGCAGGAGCTGTCCTGGTGATTATCTCCGCCGGACAGAGCCCTTTGTGCTGTAATTCGCTGATATATTCCCGGGCCTGCTGCCTGTCCTGGTCACTATGACAGTAGATTACCGGTTCGTACTGAACTCCCGTATATTCCCCCTGTTGTCTTTCACAGGGTTCATGCGAACTAAAAAATATGCCAAGGATCTCCCTGTACGAAATCATTCCCGGGTTATAGGTTACCATGACAACCTCTGAATGTCCGGTCGTCCCGGCGCTTACCTCCTCGTAGGTAGGGGCAATAACCGTACCACCCATGAACCCGACAGACGTCGCAATGACACCGCTGACATGCCGGAACGCCGATTCAATATCCCAGAAAGAGCCCGCGCAAAATGTGGCAATACTGGATATTTCCCCGGGTTCTTCTTCCATGGTTTACCAGCCTCCGGTATTATTGACCTGACAGGATAATCCTGCTGGCGTTTTTCCCGGACATCATCGCCTTTAATACTCCCGGCCCCGGGTAAGTCCAGTGACCGGCGATATAAAGACCATGGGAGTAGGGCACTTTCTGCCGCCACATCCTTGGCCGGCGCCATCCAAAGACCGCTCCTTCATCGTTCCCGGTGCAGGACCGGTAACTTACCGGGGTGGCAATCGTCATGTCTGCAATATGGGAAGACAGCCCTGGGACCACGGCATCAGCCCGTTCAATAATCCTGGTAGCGTACTGTTTTTTGAATTCATTGTAATCTGCGCTTTTTTCATACAGGGGCCCTGAATGCCAGTTGTCTTCGTACATGAACCTGACAGGGGCCATGACCTGGACCAGTGAATGACCATCCGATGCGGTTTCCGTAGTCGGTGCAGGGAAATGAATGAACAGGGTGACACGATCCGGCTCATCAGAGACAAACAGCGCATCCTCTTCAACGGCCGGGTTAACTACCAGGACCCCTTTCCGTGCTTCACTGGCCGTCCCGGGGGCCAGGGTGGTGCGCACGGTGACGGTAAAATACGAGTCTGACAGGGGGATTTTTGTGAGCTTCTCCCTGAACAGCCTGGGGGCAGCCTTGTCGGGCAGCAGGTTAAAGAACAGCTCCTTCATATCAATCGTCGATAAAACAACGTCACCTTTGAAAATGCTCTCGTCAGCAAGCGTTATACCAGTGACCAGTCCATCGGATACGTTGACAGAGGTGACTTTTACACCCGTCCGGATAAAACCGCCATGTGCCTGGAAACAACCTTTAAGATTCTCAACAAGTGCTTCCACCCCTCCATCAGGGTAAAAAACGTTACGTTCGGCCACATTACCGAGCACCTGGAGGAGATCAAGGGCCCTTGCCCCACGCACTGGGACAACAGAACGGAGCGCCGCCCGGAGGCATTGCATCTCAACACCCGGAAAGACCGAGCCGAGGAATTGAAGGACCGGCATCCTGCCATATTCCATGCTCATCGGGAGCTTTCGCTGCATTGAAAAGCCCAGGGTAAGTCGTTTGAAAAATGACATCAGCTCAGGGCTCTCCAGCGGCAACTGCCGAGTCTCGTGATAAATCTGCCTCGATAGGTCGATGAGCCTTCCAAGTCCCCGGATAACGTCCTCCCGCTGAATATCCGGTACCATTTCACAGGCAGATCTTTCAAAAAATTCACTGTCTGAAGTGATAACCAGGTTTTTTCCCGTGCAGGGACCAGACACCTCGAAAACCGGGTCGGGTGCGGTGAATGTGATCTCCGGTGCCCCCAGCTCACGGAATATCCCGTTAATCATATCAGGGTCATTCACGAGGTGTGAAGCCGCTGGTACATTGCGTCCACCTGACAAGTAAGCCCCGCAACAGCCACCGGGCTGGTCCTGCTGCTCCAGCAGGAGGACAGACTTTCCACTTTTTGCAAGGTAAGCGCCCGACGTCAGCCCTGCGAGCCCACCCCCGATCACAATGATGTCCCACACGGTTTCTTCAGTCATGTAAGGGCTCCAGGTACTGACGCACCGTAGGTAAAAGAAGCAGCATATCCCCGAGTATTACAGAAAAACAACCATCCATGTATGCCTCCCGATTATTTATTCCCACATAGCATCATCTTTTCCCTGCTCATATACTATGAATGTGAACCACGATATCCGACAACTGGGAATCAGGGCTGGGAAACCATGCCGTTTGTCCAGTTTTTTTAATTGGAGGAAATGCCGGATACCCGGATCATGTCCCGGTTTCATTCCTTGGGTAATACCCTGAGCCAACATACCAGGTTCCATCAACATCGAGGGCATAGCTCACTTTCTTTTCGATTGAGAAGTTCCTTGATGGATCAGGGTACCGGTATTCCACGTATCCTCCACCCTTCCGGGCCATTTCACCGATATCACGGACATAATGCACGCCATCAGGGTCCGTGTTCCCCTGCCGGTTTATCCCCAGTAATTCTTTCTGGAACGGTAGCGCAATGACCGTCCCGTTATAATCGTAGGCGAAGATATAGCGGTCGCCTTTTACAAATATCCCTGTCTGATTATTGTATTCAGAAAGGGCTTTATTACGCCCGTTTATTGTTGCATATTCCACGGCACTTTTCACAAAGGACCGGAGATATTCGCGGTCTCCAGGCGAATCATTCCCTTTCAGGCCTATCCCATGAGTCATTTGAGTATCAGATGCTTGTGGTGTAGTCACCACGGATGACGTCAATCCAGTACCTTCAACCTGTGGGTGCTGACTGGTAGAAACACAACCTGCGACGGACAGCATGCAGCCGGTGATCAGAACTGCAAGCAACCAGTGATATAACCGTCCCATAACTGTACTATTCCGGCACTTGGACAATAAAACCCGCCGGATTGGTACCAGCGGTTGATAAATCACCGGGTTGGTACGATCCAGTTACTTTTTCTCTCCCGGGGTTGATTTCGGAGGTAATGGTAGAAGAGACTGATATCCCGGATAACGCGAAATGGCTGATAGCCAGCCGTCTTGCATCCCGCCTCCCCGTGATGTACGATATCGCGTTCCGGAAGAAAGTAGGGGATGAGTATGACGAGATTGAACAGGACATCTGGATCGAGACAGGAAAAGAGGCTAAATCTGTCGCTGATGCCTTCAAACTCCCGGTAAAAACGGCGCCTGACCTGGCAAACACCTACCGGATAATTTCAAAGATATTTTTTTCTCCTGATTATAACATGGAACATATCAAAATCGAAGAAGACCGGTCAGTGGTACGGGTCACAAAATGCCCGTTTATTTTCAGGGAGATGGAGATGCGGGGGCATACTGAACCTCTTTTTTCCAAGTGCCTCGCGTTTTC
The DNA here is from genome assembly GCA_037130095.1 of Methanomicrobiales archaeon. GTDB lineage: Archaea > Halobacteriota > Methanomicrobia > Methanomicrobiales > Methanospirillaceae > CAIKOD01. The sequence goes on along the minus strand of JBAXTR010000147.1, from coordinate 354 downwards.
CATATCTGCGATTGAAAACCTTAACCCCGACTACTCGCTCCGGTTTGTGCGGAGCATGTGCATGGGGGATAAAGCATGCGAGATGAAAATCGTCCTTAAAAATACCCTTTCAGAAGATAAGAAACCAGTCCCAAAAAAGTGAAATTGGAGGGTATGCGGTATTATTACGAAACATGGAGCCCGTTTTGAAGGGCGATATCCTGGAATGCCTTTGCCGTATACCGGGCCTGGGCATCGGTCATTCCATAGGTATTGAACTTCCAGACCTTCGTTGCACCGGGGATGGTACCGGCAATACCCTTCTCTTTTAAGGCGCTTGCCAGGAAAAAGCCCCGTTTTTTATGGGTCCGGGCC
>JBAXTR010000146.1:0-6087 GCA_037130095.1 Methanomicrobiales archaeon | reverse complement strand
GTGCTTCCCGGTAAGCTTGTCCCCGGCAAACGGGAACGAGATCCCGGCAAAATTGGATCCCCCCCCGACACATCCGATCACGACATCCGGGTAATCATCCACCATTGCGAGCTGTTCACGACATTCGAGCCCGATAACGGTCTGATGAAGGCAGACGTGGTTTAGGACGGAACCCAATGCGTAATTGGTGTTCTTGTTGGATGCGGCATCTTCAACCGCTTCGGAGATTGCCATGCCAAGGCTACCAGGGGTATCAGGGTCCTTTTCCAGCATGGCACGTCCGGCGTTTGTTTTGATGCTCGGACTCGGGATGCATTCCGCACCCCATACATGCATCATCGATTTCCGGTACGGTTTCTGGGTATAACTGGACCTGACCATGTAAACGGTGCATTCGAGATCATAGAGCATGGTTGCAAAGGACATCGCAGAGCCCCACTGGCCAGCACCGGTTTCGGTCGCAATCCGCTCAATTCCGGCCTTCATGTTATAATATGCCTGTGGGATTGACGTGTTTGTCTTGTGACTTCCTGCAGGGCTTACTCCCTCCCACTTGTAGTAAATTTTCGCCGGGGTCTTTAAGAATTTCTCAAGCCTGAATGCCCGGTAGAGCGGGCTTGGCCTCCAGAGGCGCATAACTTCCTGCACCTCTTCGGGGATATCGACATGACGATCGGTGGTCATTTCCTGCCGGATCAGTTCCATGGGGAAGATGGCAGAAAGGTCCTCAGGCCCAAGAGGTTTCTGGGTCTTTGGGTGGAGTGGTGGGTCCAGCGGAATCTTCAGGTCCGCCTGAACATTATACCACCGTTTTGGCATCTGCTCCTCATCAAGGAGGATTTTCGTTTGCATGATAGTATTCTTCTTTGTACATATATATACATTGTTGATTTGATTCATTTGTTATTGAATACCTTTATGCAAGAATAATTCTCGAATTTTATCTATATTCCCGGTTTTTACACCCCCATTGAGCGTATCTTCCATAGATCCAACAATACCCGTGTCCCCTGCAATTTCTCATTATCATATCCAGGAAATGTGTGTGGCCTTGATACACCCTGGATCATATCACTGCATTTATATAACGTGGAAGTGTCGTACCAATGACAGATCCCGGGGGTTACCTCATGGATGATGAAGAGATACGTACATTTGTGCGAGAAATTGCAACCCGCGGGGGAAATACTGTATCAGATGAAGAATTTGAAGATCTCGTCAGGATTATCCGCAGTTTCTGGGCAGATGTCGAGAATGAATCTGAACGCATCGCCAGGGCCGATAAAGAGAGCATTATTCTTTATTTCAACCTCATGATCGATTGTCTCTGTACAGCATATATGCAAAAGTACCGGATGGATGCGGGTCACGCACATAGTAAGGCCTTCGAGGAGATTACGAGTACTGCCCTCAATCTCATCCATGAGAAAGGACTAATAAAAGAATTTTTTACGCGGTTTGAGACAATTCCCCTGAGAGACGGGGTGTATAAAGAGTTCCTTACAGAAAAAACCCTGCAGCACGAGAAAGCAAAACGTCGGATTGCCGGTAGTACAAACGGACCAAAATAAAAAATCCTGACTTTTTTAGTAATTACCCTAACACGCAGAATCGTTTCCTGATCAGCCCTCTGAACAAAATGCACTGGGAGCAGGTACGCATGGCCAGGTACCCCTTCCCGGATACTATTATCCGTTTTTCGCAACTATTCAATCAGTAATGTGCGGTCGCTTCTCTATCGCCGTGAGGATCGGTTACCTGGCAGAACGATTCGGGGTCTCCGAACCTGTGGGCCTTCAGTTACCTAGGTTCAATATTGCCCCTGGAGAAAAGGTACCGGTCATTACCTGGAATGGGATTGCGCAATGTAACATGATGCGATGGGGACTGATCCCATCCTGGACGAAGGGGGGGAAACCCGCAGTGACACCAATTAATGCAAGGGCAGAAGGACTGATCGAAAAGAAGATATTCCGGTCACTTCTATCACAAGGACGTTGTGTCATTCCAGCCACGGGCTTTTATGAATGGAAAAAATCCGGAGATCAGAAATATCCCTGGTACTTCAGGATGAAAGACCACGAAATTTTTGGGATCGCTGGTCTTTTCGATTCATGGAAGGCACCTGGTGAGCAGATCGTCCGCTCATTTTCAATAATTACAACCATCCCGAATTCCCTGGTGGTTCCTTACCATGACCGCATGCCGGCGATCCTTAAACAGGAAGAAGAGAGAAAATGGCTGGACCCGGGAATTCATATTAACGATGAACTGGCGACCTTACTCACCCCCTATTCCCCGGAAGATATGGAGACATACAGGGTAACAAAGATGGTTAACAGCCCTTCGTTCAAATTGGAACTCACCGTGATGGAGGAGCTGCCCGGACATGACAGGGACCTGATTACATGGAGTTCCAGGCAGGCTCATTTGCCGAAATAAACAGAACTCACGGTCCGGGCCAGATATTCATTCCAGATCACTAAAAAAAAGATCATAATTTTTGAATAATAATATCGCTTTTTCACCAAATTAAAAAACAAGAAGCATTCTTGTCATAGCAGGAGGTGGATTTATGATCTCCGTTTTTTTGCAAGTTCATATTTTAAAGAATCTAACGTGGACATCAGCTTTTCAATTTCTTCCCTGAAATTCTCAACTTCATATTCCTGCCTTTCTATCTCCTTTTCAATATGCGGTATTCTATGTATATCGTCCGGATTGGAAGATAGACGTTCTTTTTCCAGGCGGAGCCTCTCAAGAGTGGCTTCCATCTCATCCAGCTCGAACGCATTTTTTTCGATTTCACACCTGAGGGTAAGAACCTCTTCAACCTCACTGGAGACACTCACGCCAGCTTCATTGTTCTGACCTGCGAGCATCTTCAGGTTATCGCGCTCAGTCTCCAGCTCCCTGATCCGTTGTTGCAGCTGGCCGATGCTATCGTGGCAATTCCCGTCAGGATGCGGAGAATAGATCTCTGCATGCACATTCACCGTACCAGGTGAACAGGTTTCATTTTCACATGCAGGGATCTCTTTCACTGCAGACTGGCGACTTAACAGATAATCCATGATTGCGTGGTTGATCCAGTCCCTGGGTTCAATACCTTTTTTCCTGGCATCCTCAATGATTCGCAGGTATGTAGTATCATCAATTTTTGCCAGCAGTTCATGCATGGATGAGTGTTAATTGCAGGGTTTTTAACAATTACGATCGGTTCTGACGGGTATTTACTTCTCATATTCAACACCAGCGGGTTATATCGGACCACCACGGGAAAACGAACGTTCTGCAGATTAATAAATCCCAGAGATACCAGGCCTGAATTTAAAATCCGATCGTTTCCCAGATATTGGATAACTTAGGAATAATGTCGCTACATATCGACCTGGATAATCTGTACCGGGCAAAGATCTGCGGCCTCCTGCACACAAGTGGCCAGGTCATCCGGGGCTTCCCCTTCTTTAATACTTTTTCCTGTCCTGAATTCTGCCCTGACCATTGAGAACGAATCATCTGGATTTTCTTCAAAAAACGATGGGCATTCTGTCCAGCAGGACGCACAACTGATACAACTTTCGCGATCAATGGTTACCTTCGGCATGATCCAGTAGTACTCAGTTACACAATTTAAGTTTCGGGGTTAAAACCCCACAGCATGCCAGTCATGTTGCCAGGTACTTTCGCATGCCGAAAAAGGTCACAACTCCGACGATTGGGACAATAACCGAGGCGAATACAAGGAATGCCAGGAATTCTGTTGCGGGATTAAGGAGCTCGAAAACAAATGCCAGGAGTGCGCTGACCGCCAGGATAATGAGGTTGTTACCCACAAAATCTGCCAGCCCCCGTCTATCCCGGACATTTTTTTCATCATAGCCGGCGATGATATCGACCCTGCCCTTGTATTTAATCATATATGCAAGGACTGCAAAAAGGACGAGAAAAAATTCCGTCATTCCGAGGATGAGTATATTTGTCATTCTCCCTCCACTCTTGCATCTACTATTTCCCTGCATCAGGTATTAGCTTCTCCTTTGAAAACCATTGGATTGATTTCTTCCCCGGGGGGAATACCGGGGGTATAAATTTGTCGTTTGTCTTAATCGGGCACAATAGAACAGTTCAACCCTGGGCTTCCCGCCCTCCTGGGTAGTCTGCTTTCATACACCGGAACGACCTTGTCATTACCGGGAGAGCCCTAACGGTCTCAACGCTGCATATGGATTCCGGGGCTTTATCAGTAATCAGGCCTGTTTTTCATAGACAATATGCCTGCTCGCTGAATAATTCAGGTACATGAGAAATGGAAATTCCAACCTTCCTCCGGTACATTATTGTGCAGGTTTTATCAACGGTATCAACTGGTACACGCATTCATCACCAGGATTTGTGTACCCGGGTAGAAACCGGTTTATTAACTCAAAGAATTTCCGTACCTGTTCATCCGCAAATGCAGGGCTATGATATGTTGCACTGATAGTCAGGGTATCATTGAACGTGGATATGGCGATAAAAAAGGCAGGTGGGGGCGCAAGGCATGGGAGCAACCAGGCATTCCTAACACGGGGATAACAATGATTTGTCCGTTCCAGGTCGATAATTCCCGTATTCGTAAATATCGGTATTTTGGTTTCGTGATTATCCGGGTCTGTTTTCCGGTTGCGTACTGTCTCACGTGCAGCAGAAATGCCGGATTTCCATAACAATTCGGCATCAAGGGCATCGTTCATTCCTGGGAAGGCACTTTTTTTATTTTCCATTATTTCATGGACCACCATGGAAAGGGAGGACAACGTATCTACCGGGCTTACCGGGACCTTGACTTCAAATGCTGTCGAGTAGTTTGTCACCGATCGCCCGGTAACCGGGCAGTACCGTCTCAGGTCAATCGTGTTCAGGAGCGAGCATTGAGGGGAGGGCGTTTGCCCTTCCAGGTTTGCACGGGCCAGGGCAACAATTGCAAGCAGAAGGTCATTCAGGGTTACCCCTAGTTCCTTACGTATGGAATGGATTGAGGCCACCCGTGACATAGGAATTGTCATAACAGCGTGTGCAGGGTAATGACCACCACAGGAGCCTCCGGGAAATATCCACCGGCCTGCTCCGGGCAGGAGATTACCAGAAGGAACAGAAGCTCCCTCAAAAGGTATCAGTTTGGAGATTAACGGCAAATCCTGTGATACACCCGGGTTTTTCCCAATAACTAACGAAGGATCTTCCGGAATGAGGTGGTACAATTCCAGAATCAGTCCTGCCATATCTTTCAGGCCCCTGCCGTCCATTGCGACGTGACAGGCATTGATCACCAGTATATCGCCCGTACCACCTTCAGGCTGTATTAAAAAAACCCTGACCTGAGGACCTTTACAGGGATCGATAGTTTCGGACAATGCCCAGGAAAGGGCTGAACTAGGGCTTGTTTTTTCAAGAACAGAAAAACAATCTTTCGGATTTACGGTGGCCAGAAGCACCCACCAGAGAGTATCATCGGCCTCTACCAGGCGGCTATGGCATACAGGTTCTGCGAGAATAGCATTCGTGACGGCATTTTGCATTTTACCGGCGTCTATTGTCCCGTCAAAATACAGGACCATGTGGATAACCTGGTCAGAATCAGCACGCAGGAGTTCTGAAAAAAAATCAAATGGGTTGACCAGCGTCCGGAGCGGCCGATGCTCCAATATTTCCCGGAATTCCATTCCTTTGCACCCCTCTTTCCGCATTCTTTCAAAATAGATAGGGAATTGCCCCATCCATTCAGACAATTATCCTAATCATTATGACCAGAACCTATTCAGATATTCCGGGTTATTCCCCATTTCGTGGATCTGGCAGGAAATGGTATTTTTTATCACGAACTGAATGATTTTATTCCTTGCCATTTCAACGGGATAACTGATATTACAGGGGGATTGTCCTGGTATCAGTCATGCCTGAGTGCCTCAATCGGGTTAAGATTCGCTGCCTTTGATGCCGGGTACAACCCGGATAAAAGACATACACCAATACCTATTGCCATGCCATATGGCACATACAGGATACTTGCAGGGGTGAAGAAATAATTCGAGGTCCCGATCAACC
>JBAXTR010000145.1:0-6125 GCA_037130095.1 Methanomicrobiales archaeon | reverse complement strand
GGTCCGGGCCACGGTGTCGAACGAGCCGGTTGTATCTATCCTCGTAAGGGTATGTCTCCTCGGGTTCTCCGATTTCAATGCGGTACCCTCAATGGCAAGAAGTGCATTCACGATCATCCTGCCATTAGAGAGGTGACGTTCCCACTGTTTCACCCGTTCCCGCACGTGGGGGAACGATGCCATCATACCCACAAGCGTGACACCCATAAGGGTGCAGCCCATCATCTCAACTTCCTTGATCCCGAATGTCCGTTTTGTGACGTCGGCCTGGGCCTTCGTCGTCCGGAACACCTCCTCTGCACGCTCTTTTGTTACCGCCAGCACACCGGAGGGGGCGGGTGAGGCCATGCTCTTATGGGCTGACCCGACAACAAAGTCCGCACCAAGGTCGCGACCATCGACCGGCATAATACCGACAGTATAGGCCCCATTATAGAGCACCGGGATATCATTCTGTTTCGCGACTTTTATGATGCCTTTTACTTCATGTTCGTTACCGAACTGGTAATCGAAATGGTCGATATAGAGAAGTTTCGGGGGCTGCCCGTATTCACGAATGACCGTCTCGATCTTTTCTCCTGCTGCATCGGCTGTGATAATATTTTCCGGACTTTTCTGGATCTCCAGCGGGATCCCACCATAGGCCTCAACCGAGAGAAACTCGGTATAATGTGAAAGGGCAGTCAGGAGGACGGGGTCACCCTTTTCAATATAGGTCCCTGCAACAGCCTGGAAGCCCCTCCGGGCCCCGGGGACCACCCGGGCCTCGTCCATGTTCAGGAACGCGGCAAGATCACGGTGGAACGTGTCAATCGGGGGACTTTTAATCATATCAAGGCGGTTTGGTTTTCTGCAGTTATCGCAGACCGAATACCCGTCACCGTATGCGATGACCGCCTTCATCGCATCAGCAGTAAGCCGCCCTCCCACCTGGATCGGGTCGATATTGATCGTATTCTCGTCAATGTCCCGGACATCGAGTGACAGCCCGCATTTCATCCAACCATCTCCTTCCGGATTACCTTCACCTGCTCTTCGAGTTCTGCAAGTGCCCGAACCACCATGGCCTTCTGCCCCTCATCAAGTTCGTGAACCGGGGCGGTATCGCGAAGGACTACCCTGATATCGGTGAGCAGGAACATTGCCTGGAATACTGAATCGACGGCCTGTTTAGACATCAAATCACCATACTACTATCGATTAAATTCACTGCGAACTGGTATATGAATTAATAGTACAGAAGTAAATCCCCCTGAAATAACCGATTTGCAGAGTTTATTTATCCTGTTTATTTATACATACTTACTCATTCCCAATTACGTCAGGGTTTCTAACAAGAAGATTAATCTTTACATAAATACCGGCATATCTTGCCTCATCGGGCAAACCGGGCCTGAAGGTTCCGGAATTTTTTCTGAGGTTTCCAGGCAATGGGTAAAAAAATATTGGTCCATTCCTGCATGGTGGCGAAACGGCGAGGTACAGTGTCTCACCCGATAAACCGGGGTTTAAACCGTCTGGAAGCCGTTGTTCGGGGGTGCATAAAGTGCTGCCTGCTGGACCGGGAGTTCCAAGCCGAAATACCATGCAAGCGCAATAATTTTTCCAGCCAGTGCGAGTATCAGGGCAAAGATCAGAAACGATTTCAGAGCATCATCCATTTCAGGACCTCTGATGAAGTATGTCAATCTTACAAATAAAAAAGACTCTGTTTTGTAAAAAGAGGGGTGTTCTTTCAAGATCATTCTGATTGCTTCGCCAGGTCCCAGCCAATGTTTCAGGGGATGCCCTGGTGGGATACAGGGTATCATTCCATCAATCCAACCCTCTTCAATACGGTATAGGTGAATTCACTGGTGCGTGAAGTGCTGCCTGCCTGATCGGGAGTTCCACGCCAAAATACCATGCAAGTGCAATAATTGTTCCAGCCAGTGCGAGTATCAGGGCAAAGATCAGAAGCGATTTCAAAGCATCATCCATTTCAGGACCTCTGATGAAGTATTTCAATCTTACCATTAAAAAGACTCTGTTTATAAAAATCTGGGGTGTTCTTTCAAGGTCATTCTGACTGGTTTGCTATAACCCGGATTCCGGCGTCTGCTTTGTCCACATCTACCTAAAAGGACAGGACTGAACTCTCAAGAGAAGAGCTTAATTGTGTAAACGATTGACCGTATGTGGAACGGTATTGAAAACGGTCATGATATCGGATCCTCCTGAACAATGAATACCGAAACTGGATATCCGGGTAACGCGGCCTATTACCCAGCAATGCTCCGGGCGGTGCTTATTGCTGCCATCATCGGAGATTTTCTCTCACCATTTCTCATAGCCTCTCTCGCTATCTCAATACCGGTCATCGGAAGTGACCTGGATCTTGATATCGTAAATCTCGGGTGGATCCTCTCCTCGTTTCTGCTGGCATCCTCCGCTGTCATGCTTACAGCAGGTCGGCTTGGGGATTGTATCGGGTACAAGAGAATCTTTGCAGCGGGTTTGATCTTCTCCCTGGTCGGCTGCATCACCGCCTCGTTGGCATCCACCTTTCCAGTCCTCATCATATCACTTGTCATAATCGGCGTCAGCAGCGGGTTTATGTGGGCAACAACCATCCCACTGCGGCTGAGTGCATTTCCTCCCGAGATGCGGGGAAGACTGATGGGACATAATTCGGCCGCTGTCTATTCAGGAGTCGCGGCCGGCCCCGTCATCGGCGGGGTACTAATCCATTATTCTGGCTGGCACAGCATTTTCCTTGCCGCCATCCCGCTCATACTCCTTAATCTTCTTCTGGCAGGGGTCTATGTCTGGAGACTACCTGACAACTGTACCAGGAACCTGTCCGGATTCGATACGGGAGGTTCTGTCCTCTTCGCAGTAGCCATGATAACCCTGATCTACGGGTTCTCGGTCATCCCCGGTTTGACAGGGTTCCTGTGCATTGGTGGATCGCTTGTCCTGTTTACCGTGTTCATCCTGTATGAAAAGCGGGTGGCCAATCCGATATTTGATGTTAACCTGTTACTCGGAAACAGGAAATTCATGTTGGCAGGAAATGCCGCGATGCTCGGGTATTCCATCACCGCCGGGATGATGTACGTCATGCCAATCTTTATCCAGAGCATCATGGGATATACGCCACTTGTCACCGGGATGGTCTATGTCGGTGCGGCTCTCTGCCAGGTCATATTTTCAATAATTGCCGGTCGCTTGTCAGACCGGGCAACTTCAGGCTATATCTCGGCGGCTGGCCTCGCGGTAGCGGCCCTCTCCCTTGTTATATTCCTCGGAATTGACAACACAACCTCCCTGTTCATCATAGCCGGCCTCATGATGGTATTGTATACCGGTATGGCTTTTTTCGGAACTCCAAACAGCTATGCGATTATGGGTTCGGTGCCGGTGGAGAAACACGGTATGGCGGCGGGTACCATCGCGACATTGAGGAGGTTCGGGAACCAGTTCTCGATAGCGATCCCGATGATGGTATTCTCGATTATTCTGGGAAATGTCGTTCTTATCAATATTGACATACGGGATTTCCTGGTCTCATTCCGGATAATCATTGGAATATTTGTGGTACTTACGGTGATCGGGATAGTATGCTCGATCCTGCAGGAGAACGTGAGATGAAGGGATATTTGGGCACTATTAAAACATACATGAACTGAAGTTCACAGAGGACCCGGAAAAATACCTTCCTTTTATCGAACCGGCCCCGTAACTTTTGACTGCCATTTTTCCAGGTATGAGAGAATGCTAAAACAATCAGGTCCCTCGACCATGGTATTTATTCCTGTGAAGCGGCAATCAATGGCATATGCTGCCAACCGGTCGAGTATTCATGGAACAGACCCGGTATGAACACCTGACTGTTTCTGACCAGACAACGGGAAGACCTGCACCACCACTTGAAAAAGCCATACTGCCGGGGAACCCTGCCATCCAGCTTCCCAATCCTGCAGAGCTCACGGTACCTGCCCATGAACTCCGCTCTGCAATTGAAAAGCGCCGTTCTGTCCGTCACTATACCCGGGATCCACTGACGTTAGAAGAACTTGCTTACCTTTGCTGGTGCACCCAGGGGATCGTGGAAGTTAAGGCACCGTTCTATACACTACGCAATGTACCTTCCGCAGGTGGGCGGCATGCATTAGAGACATACCTGCTTATCAACAGGGTAAAAGGTATTACACCCGGGCTGTACCGCTACCTCGCCTTCTCCCACAGCCTGACCCCGGTTGACACCAGCAGCGGAATTTCCGATTCAATAATGTCAGCATGTCTCGGGCAGGCTTTCGTCCGATCATCTGCAGTGACATTCATCTGGTCGGTGGTGATCTACCGGATGGCATGGAGATATAGCGAACGGGCGTACCGTCTCGTACATCTCGATGCAGGGCATGTCTGCCAGAACCTCTACCTTGCTGCAGAACAGATCGACTGCGGGGTATGTGCAATCGGCGCATTTGATGACCAGCAGATTGCAGAGGTATTGAAAATTGACGGTGAGGAGGAATTTGTCGTATACTGTGCAACGGTCGGGAGGAAAAGCGATTGACGCATAATCCATTGTGATGAGGCATCAACGGCAGGAGATGCCATTACTACCATACCGGACCTGTTGGAAGTGCCAGGTAAACCACTGCTGCGGAACTGATCCCAACGAGCGTTATTAATCTCCGGATAACCAAAAACCAATGAATTACTGATTTTAAAGGAGTCAGGTAACGCCAATAAAACGCTCATGGAACGTGGATCAACCTGCCGGTCATGGCATGTCAGGATCAGCGCATGACACGGGTAACTGCCAGCCCTATTGCAAGAAGTGTTATCAGCGCAAATCCCGGGGCCCTGGTCGGAGCGGGGACCGGACTATCTGGTACTCCCGGCGCAGGTGTCACAGTCATGACAAGCGTACCTGAACGGGAGCCGATCAGGTTGCACCCGGCATCGACCCTGATCTCGCCGCTACTTCCTTTCAGCTGGGGGAGATTATAACGGTAGAGAAACGAGGATTTATCCGGCTGGCTGGTATAGGATTTATCGCTGAGCACCGTGTTACCCTGCCGCACAGTTACGTGTTTCACATAATGCGTGGTGGGGTCGTCCACCTGGTGCGTAATGGAAACCATAAGATCTCCACTATTCTCATCATACGACACTGCAACATCTGCAGGAGTATGCGCAAGGGCATACCCGCTCAATGCGGTTAGTGCTACGATTAATATGACAAGGCGCCTCATCCAAAAAATTCCCATGGTGGAACTCATTGTGCCCTGATTATATTCTTTCAGCATAATAAACAACCCATCCAACCCGGCATATACCGGGTGTTCTATCCTGGCCCTCCACTGGATCGGGTATAAAATCTTCCAGTTGATGAAAAATGGTCCGGTTTTTTTTCACTATGCCGGGGGTATTTGACAGCAGGGATAAAATGAGGGGGTATAACCAGGAAATGTCCCCCAACAATATTGCGTGGGGCGCCCTGAAGATGCAGGGTTCAGGAAATACCATAGAGACCTCGTGATAAAAAATGCCACCTCCAGATTAACTGGATTCCCTCATGCTCATTTCAACGGGCACGATTAGCGGGAAGGACCCAATTTAAAAAAACCATTCTCAAACCCTTTCGGAACCGGATACGATTGGCCTATTCAAAAACTTCTTATTCGTGAAATGAATCAATCATGTAATGGCAAATACTGAAGGGGTAGTGAAAAAGAAAAGAAAAAAGGACGGGCAGAATTACGGTGTGCCACAAACAACAGAAAAAAGAAAGCAGCTATTACAGAAACTCGCCGATGAGTATGGAACACCAATATTTGTAATTGATCACGAAATAATCCGGCAGAATTACAAGGAGTTTAAAGAGCGTCTGCCGAATATACAGGTTTATTTTGCGGTCAAGGCAAATTCAAACCCGGAAATAGTCAGGACGCTCTACGAGATGGGCTGCAGTTTTGATGTGGCATCCATGCCGGAATTCATGATCGTGCATGAGAATATCAAAGACCTGCCAGACAAGGAACGACAGGACTGGATTTGGGATAAAATCATTTATGCAAATACCATCAAGCCGATAGAGACATTAAAAGCCCTCGATCAATACAACCCCCTTG
>JBAXTR010000144.1:0-6130 GCA_037130095.1 Methanomicrobiales archaeon | reverse complement strand
ATCATATTTGATGCCGAAAAGACCAATAGGACTAACTAAATGAACTGGTGCGGGTACATCAGAACAAAAAAAGACCTTGAGGGATGATGAGCACCTACTTTGAGATCAAAGGGAGAAAGGACCTTAGTTTCAACCAGCTCATCAGAGATGTAGACGAAGAAAAGTTCAAAAATATTCTGATCGATACATCAAATGGCCCCATCGATAACTCGATATGTCTTATGTATAAGACGCCAAGAGCTAAAATCCCCAAAAACTGGCTCTGGGTGTTCCGTTCTGGAAAGACCATTGATTTCGAAAGCTATGGGGACAACAATCCAGAAATCATATTGGACGCCATCTGTGCTTATTACCGGATGGACAATCTAGATGAGTATGATGAAAGGTACATCGGAATTGAATATTATGATATCAAAGAGGGAAAGGCCCTTAATTTTGACCAGCTCATCAGGGATGTCACGGAAGGGGAGATCAATAATATAGTCCTGGATGAGACCGTTGGATCAGCCGAATTCGTCAACAATGATGAGGTCTGCCTTTCATACAAGACACCAAGAGCTAAAATTTCCAGACTTTGGATTGTTGTGCACCGGTCGGGAAATACTATCGATTTTAGAAGGTATGGCCCAAAAGGTTCAGAAATCATATTAGACGCAATCTGTGCTTTCTACAAGTTGGAGTACACAGAGCACATTGACAACTGAATTATTATTAAGCCCCGCTTTCCAAACACCTCAACGGGATAGGACGTGGCAGATTCAGAAAAATGTCCACGAAATTGCAGGGACCAGTAGAATAAGTGCGAGAAAAAATATGAAAAACGCACGTGCCCTTTTTTGGTTGCTTTCACAGATCAGGGCGACCGTGATGGACACCAGCAGGCCCAGAATAAAACCTCCAAGGTGGGAAAACACATTTATTTTTTCATTACCTATGTCAAGCAAAATTACGGAGACCGGGACCACAATGAAAAGGGTGGACACTAACATTAATACAAGGCCACCGTTGTTTAATTTGTTCAAAGACTGATTGTCATTCCCCATTTGTATGCCATCTTGCCCATTTTTCATATTATTTTTCAAAAGGGACTTTGTGAGAATTGCATCATATACCATTGCGATCAGTAAAAAAATGAAGTATGCAGTAAATGCCCATAAAATTCCTGAAAAGCCCCATGTGCCTTGTTGCTTGATCATTTTGCCAAAAACAATTGAAGTCCCTGCAAGTGAGAACGGTAGTACAAAGAAAAAAACGGCACTCGTGAGAAATAGGGATTTTTCGGGGTAATGTAGCGACAATACGTTGTGGGCCTTCAACAATGGGATAATGATGAAGAAGAAGATTAAAATGAGGAAAATTACGACCACATATCCCGCGTAATTCCCTAGCAGATGCTCGAATGAACTTATGTTATGAATATACGCTGAAAAAAACATGCCTGAAATATTTGGTTGATTGTAATTCAGATGGAGGAAGTCCATTGTGAATTGGGGCGGAATAAGGTACAGTACCGATAACTGAAATAACGCCAGGACGATAGGGGGTACTATAATCAGGACCATTACCCCAATAAAGCATAATTTGCTTTTTGAATTATAAAATAGCCTTAATTCGTTATAGTATTCCGTGACCTTCTTTATAACTGCGGTGGACCTGGACTTTAGACCGCTCGATGTCCCCATTAGTTTAGATTGTGCCCTGCCGGTTTAACTTGGTATCGTGGCCCCTACTTGGTCAACACTTTCACCCCACCCGGCCAGGTACTTTATACTTGGGTACCTGATCTTTTCATAAGGTCACCGTTGACTATTAACAGACCGAAACAATGAGTAATTGTAAAACTATCCCAGGCCGGAAAATCATGACCCATGAAAACCAGAGCGCCGCAGATTATCACCACCAGGGCACGGTCCATTTCGAACTCGAACGTTATGACGAAGCTATAGCATCTTTTGACCGGTCACTCGAAATAAGTCCCGAAAACTATGACGGGTGGAATACCCGCGGCCTTGCCCTCGTTGGACTCGGGCGGCATGAAGAGGCCATCGGATCATACGATAAAGCACTTGAGATCCATCCCAATTACTCCGATGTGTGGTATAACCGCGGGTCTGCCCTTTCCAATCTGGGGAGGTATGATGAGGCAGTCACGTCCTTCGATAATGTACTCGCGATAGAACCAGATTTTGCTTACGCATGGAACTACCATGGTATCTTCCTTGGTAGACTAGGACGGTACGAAGAGGCCCTTGAGTCCTTTGACAGGGCGCTTGAGATCAATCCCAATATGTCGGAGGTATGGTTCAATCGGGGGGTCAGCCTTGGCCATCTGGAATATAATGTCGGGGCCGTTGAGTCCTATAAAAGGGCGTTAGAGACCGATCCTGATTTTGAAGGGGCCTGGAGTAACATGGGGGTGTCATTGTTCAAACTTGCCAGGTATGAAGAGGCCCTCGAGTGCTTTGGGAAAGCGCTCACCGCAGATTCCGGGTTTTTTGAGGCCTGGACCAACCAAGGGCTTGCTTTTCTTGTGACCAAACGGTACGCCGAGGCGCTCGAGTCCTTTGATAAAGCAATCGCGATATATCCTAATGATAATTCAACATGGAGGTGCCGTGGAGAGGCGCTTTACCAACTTGACCAGGATGATGATGCCCTCAAGTCCTTTGATAAAGCACTTGAGATCAATCCACGTGATCCGGAGGCGTTTGATGGTCGCCAACTTATAATGATAGAAAAAGGTGCCCCTCCTTGGGGAAATGGCAAACACAATTCCTCAAAATGAGCAGGGGAATGGAAATATTGGGGGTCCCTAATTAATTCTCAGCCAGACCCCCAGCAGGAGAGGTGCCCTTGACAATCACGGCCCTTTGGTCTCTTTGCTTTCGCAAAGACTCCCGTAGGCACACCCTTTGCACCGCATATATTCGGGTCTCGGCGGGAACTGTTCGGTGATTATCCCGTTGATGAGGTCAGACACTGTGGCCTCAAATGCCTTGATAGTACCAGCGGTAGGGGTATATGCCGGATGATTGCCATCCTTTAGGAAAAAGAACTCCGCTCTTTCAGGGAGTTTACCATACAATTGCTGGACGGCAAGGCAGTACAAATTGAGTTGGATATGTTCATTCACCAGTTTTTTGGTGAGGTCCGTGGGTTTTTTCCCGGACTTGTAATCGATCACCACATAGTCCCCATTCGGGGCCTGCTCTACCCGGTCGATGAACCCATGGATGGTGCGCCCACCGATAGTCAAGTAAAATTCCTTCTCCACAGCGACTACCGTATTGGGGTTTGCCTCCTGCCAGGACAGGTAATTATCGATCAGTGTTGGCGCAGACCCCCAGGCCTCATTCTCCTGGGTCTTTGATTGGTACGGTCCCGAAGACCATAGTCCCGTAAGAATTTCCATGGCCTGCTCCCTGAGGGGACGTGAGGGGTCCGGACTTTTCGTGAGGTTTTCGATCACCGAATGGATTGTTGTACCAAACACCATGTGGGCCTGTGGGGGTGTTGGGATTTTGAAGAGATAGGAGAACTTGTAGAAGAGCGGGCAGTCCTGGTAGGTCTTGAGTGCCGATGCAGAGAAGGTGAGGGCTGTGGGCACGACGGACTGGTGGACTGGTGCCATAATCGCATCAATTTCGGCACTGGCGCCTGCATTGGCTAGGAAGGCCTCCTGGTCAAACTCTGACGTCCCCCGTTCTGCGAACATCCGCACCCTTTCAAGCTTTATAAGGTCCTGTAGGGCTGAAGTCAACCGCATCTCGGATATTGCGCGGACCGCCTGTCCCTGCAACCTCGTCCGGAGCGCTTCTATAGGGGTCGGGTCCATGACAGGCAGGTCAGCGTCCCGGGCTGGGGACTCAATGACCGAAATAAGAGGGTTGTCCTTGTAGGAGACCTCCTCAAGGAACTCCGATGGCTTGCTCTCTTTCTTATTGTCCCCATACCGTTTTGAGTACGTGAGATAGAGGTGCTCCTCCGCACGGGTCATTGCTACATAGAGGAGGCGGCGCTCCTCCTGTATGAACAGTGCCCTCTCATTGTCCCCAGTCTTGAGCCCGCGGGCAAGGTCCGCGGGCACGGTAAATTTTTTACTCCGGTACTTGAGCGGAAAACTTTCGTTTGCGAGGTCAACAATAAAGACCACAGGGAACTCTTTGCCCTTGCTCTTATGGACTGTAAGGACCTGCACCGAGTTGCCCTCTTCACGTTCTTCTATATCGACCGAAAATTTGGAGAGGTACTGTAGGTACTCAAGGAAGTCCCCGATTGATGCTTGGCGGGTGATCATATCGTATTCAAGGGTGATCGCATAGAATTTGGAAAGGTACAGCCGGGCCCAGTCCGCATCGTCCGCAAGGGCTGAGCGGTAGAGCCCCGATGCCTGCATCATCACTTCATAGACTAGTCCAACGAGGGTATGCCGTTCCTTGTCTTCGATGAAGTGATGGAGCATCCGGACAATCTCACCAATTTGTTGGGCGTGGCCTGGGACTATGGCGGCCGCGTCCTGCATCGTTTCGTACACACGGTCGTTTGAGATGTCCGCATTTTTTTTAGCGGCCGCGTTAATTTTTTGCACCTCGGTTTCCGGGACTGCACAGGCCTTCATAATCCTGTTAAGAGATATTCCGGCCGTAAGTGGGTTGTCAATGGTCCGCAAATAGGCGGCCATGTCCCGGACCACGGGTAGGCGCATGAACTCAACGTCCCCTTTGTACCTGCAGGGAATGCTGTGCCGCCGAAGGGCCGCCTGGAATTTCTGCCCGTCTGCCCGTGAACGGCAAAGGACTGCAAAGTCGCGGTACTCATAAGGCCGCTCTTTTTCGTCATGATGAGAGTAGAATGGTGTCCCGACCAATTTCCCAATTTCCAGGGCGACGTATTCCGCTTCGCCCTCCTCATTCCCGCAGACAGCAACGGTTATAAGTCCCCCATCGGGCTTTTCTGTGAAAAGTTTCTTATGCTGCCTGTTTGGTGCATTGGCCATAAGTTGGGTCGCAAGTGCAAGGATAGACTTTGAGTTCCGATAGTTCTGGCCAAGAAGGGTCTCGGCGTGCCCAGCGGCCCATTCCTTGAAGTCCTGGATATTTGTGAGGTAGGCACCACGGAACCGGTAAATTGTCTGGTCATCGTCCCCAACAACACAGAGGTTATCACCGGCAATTTCCTTGACGAGCTCAAGCTGGGCAAAGTTCGTGTCCTGGAACTCATCGACAAGGATGTAGCGGTACCGGGAGCGGTAGATGGCCCGGATGGCCGGATTTGTCTTAAAAAGATTTACTGCTCCATGGACCATATCATCGAAGTCAATCAGGTTCTCGTCCCGCTTATATTGTCCGTATGCCCGGTACACCTTCAGGAGGTCAGCGAGCAACAGCAGGTATTCCCGCTCCTTGTCATCGACCTGGACAAGTTGTTTTCTTTCGAGGTACTCCCCCAGGTCATCCGGCGTAATAAGTTCGTCCCTGAATGCACTGGTCCCATCGATAACAGCTTTTATGACCTCGGCCGCGTTGTTCCCAACCTTGATATGCTCAAACCCGAACGCATCAATGTTCCGCAGTCCCCATACCAGCTGGTTGGTCCGGCTGATGACCCCCCCTGATACGCTAGTCCCGCTTGCCAGGACATTTTCCCTCAAAATATTCAGGCAGAACGAGTGGAAGGTCGAAATGTCGAGGTTGAGATGCGGCCGAACCTCCTCAATTCTGTCAGCCATTTCTGCCGCTGCCTTTTCAGAGAACGTGAGGGCGAGAATTTCTGATGGTTGGGTACCCATATCTAGGAGGTGAAGGACCTTTTCGGTAATGACACGGGTCTTACCTGAGCCGGGACCGGCGAGAATGAGTTGGATGCCGCAGTCCTTTACGGCCTTTTCCTGGTCGGGATTGAGGGACATTCTATGGGTGTTTGGTGGGATTAGGTAAAAAGGTGGTGAATTTTTTATTTATTCGATATTATTGGATCTTTTCCCGGAGTCCCTCTAGCGTGAAGATTAGTTCGTTTGTGTGGTGGATGGCACTGTGACAATTGCTGCAAATCAGAGCAATGTCCTTGACAGTACTATAACGGGCTTGTTGCGTTGTTCCAAAAGGCGTTATATGGTGACCTTCAATATAAT
>JBAXTR010000143.1:0-6132 GCA_037130095.1 Methanomicrobiales archaeon | reverse complement strand
ACATCACAGAGCGTATGCTGGGAGAAAAATCACTTCAGCAGGCAAACCGGAAACTCACCCTCCTCACCAGCATTACACGGCATGATATCCTTAACCAGCTCACCGTGCTGATGGGGCACCTTGAACTCCTGGAAAGAAAACAGCCCGACCCGTCGTTCAGTCCATATTTTAACAGGATAACCTCCGCTGCCGAACATATAGAGGCGATGATCCAGTTTACAAAAACCTACGAGAGTGTCGGGGTCAATGCCCCTGTCTGGCATGATTGCCATAGACTGGTAGATACGGCGTTAAAACAGGCACTACTTGGCAAGGTCATAGTGAAAAACGATCTTCCTGCCGGTCTGGAAATATTCGCCGATCCACTGATCGTCAGGGTATTCTATAACCTGATGGATAATGCAGCAAGATACGGCGGGAAGATAACGACCATCCGGTTCTCTGCCCTGGAATCTGGCGATGAACACATCATTCTCTGCGAGGATGACGGTGCTGGTGTCCCGGCTGATGAGAAAGAGAAGATCTTCGAGCGGGGGTTCGGTAAAAATACCGGGCTCGGGCTGTTCCTTTCTCATGAAATCCTTGCAATTACCGGAATTACCATCCGTGAAACAGGTGAACCGGGGAAAGGGGCACAGTTTGAGATCACCGTGCCGAAAGGGGTGTGGCGGATGGTTGGGAGAGGTGACTAATGGCAGATACACTCCGGGTCCTCTACGTCGATGACGAAGCAGGGCTTCTTGAGATTGGTAAGCTGTTTTTACAGCAATCAGGGGATTTTTCCGTTACCACCATAGATTCGGCACCAGCTGCCATAGAACTCCTCGGGCAGGAACAATTTGACGCCATCATCTCCGATTACCAGATGCCCGTCATGGATGGCATCCAGTTCCTTATCGAAGTCCGGGAAAAATTTGACAAGGTCCCGTTCATACTGTTTACCGGGAAAGGCAGGGAAGAGGTGGTTATCCAGGCGATCAACAGCGGGGCGGACTTCTATCTCCAGAAAGGAGGCAATCCTGAAGCCCAGTTTGCTGAACTGGTCCACATGATCAAGCAGGCGGCATCCCGGAAGAGGGCCGAGGCTGCACTCAAAGAGAACGAGCGCACGTACCGCAACCTCTACCAGTATGCACAGGTGGGACTGTTTGAAACAAGTCTCAGGGACGGGACTGTTATCGCGTGCAACGAGCGGTATGCCACCCTTGCTGGTTTTTCTTCGGTAGAAGATGCGATTGGAAAGGACATTGTCCACCTCTATGTGAATACTGATGATCGAAACGTTGTAAGCCGCATCCTCCATGAGCAGGGGCATATTGAGGACCATATCGTCCTGTTCCAAAAGCATCAGACGGGACACCAGTTCTGGGCACAATTCTCTGCACGGATCAACCGCGAAAAAGATGTCGCCGAGGGGACCATCATCGATATCAGCGAGCTCAAGCAGGCAGAATGGCGCCAGTACTTTGCTGCTGAAATCCTTGGTATTCTCAATGATCCCGCTAACCTGGTGGAATCAATCAACCTTATCCTGGCTGCAGTAAAGCGGGAGACTGGTTTTGACGCGGTTGGGATTCGCCTGAAGGCCGGCGATGATTTCCCATATTTTGTCCAGGATGGTTTTTCCCCGGATTTTCTCCTCACTGAAAATTCGCTGGTTGCCCGGGATGCGACCGGCGGTCCCTGCAGGGATGAAAATGGTAACATCAGCCTTGAGTGCACCTGTGGCCTGGTACTATCCGGGCAGACGGACCCGAAGAACCCCCTGTTTACCGAATGGGGGAGCAGCTGGACAAATAACTCGCTGCCCTTTTTGGATCTGCCGCCCGAACAGGACCCAAGGTTTCATCCACGTAACAACTGTATTCACCAGGGATACCTGTCAGTCGCGCTTATACCTATACGTGCCAACAGGCAGATTATTGGCCTCCTGCAATTAAATGACCGGAGAAAAGATCGCTTTACCCCCGAGATGATCCACTTTTACGAGGGGATCGTTGCAAGTATTGGTATCGCGTTGATCCGTAAGCAGGCAGAAGATGCCCTGGAAAACGAGAAACGACGCCTGGCAAGCATAATAGAAGGGACCAGGGCAGGTACATGGGAGTGGAACGTTCAAACCGGAGAGACCATATTCAATGAACGGTGGGCCGGAATAATCGGCTATACGCTTGCGGAAATTTCTCCCGTTTCCATTGAGACCTGGAAAAAATACGCCCACCCCGACGACCTGCAGAAAAGCGGGGAATTGCTGGAGAGGCACTTTCGAAGGGAATCGGAATGGTATGAATGCGAAAGCCGGATGAAGCACAAAAACGGCGACTGGGTCTGGGTGCTGGACAGGGGAAAGGTCGCTTCGTGGACCGGAGAAGGGAAGCCATTATGGATGTTTGGTACTCACCAGGACATCACCGAACGTAAACATAGTGAGGTGGCGCTGCACCACCTGACCGAATTCCAGGAGAGTGTCATCACCAATGCAAGGGTCTGGCTGAGTGTTCTTGACCTTAAAGGGACCATCCTTATGTGGAATGCTGCGGCAGCTGAGATAAGCGGTTATCGCCAGGATGACGTCATCGGCAGCAATACGATCTGGAAGATGCTCTACCCGGAACAGGAGTACCGGAAACAGGTTACTACTACCATAAACCGGATCATCCGTGAAAAGAAGTACCTCGAAAATTTCGAGACGGTCATCCGTACAAAAGAAGGAGATGAGAAGGTGATTTCCTGGAATACAAAAGGTATCCCGGATGCGGAAGGAACCATAGCGGACTACATCGCCATCGGCGTTGACATCACCGACCGTAAGCGGGCAGAAGAGCAGCTGAATAAAACGGTGGATGAACTCAAACGGTTCAACAACCAGACATTGGACCGGGAACTGCGCATGATTGCACTAAAAGAGGAAATCAATGGACTACTGAAGGACTCAGGCCAGCAGGAAAAGTACAGGACCGGACCATGAACAACGAAGTGCACCAGGTTATCCAGGCAATGAGCAGGCTGCATGGGATGGACATCTCACGTTATGACGAATCCTTCCTTTCCAAATCCCTTGAAAAAAGACTGGCAGCGACCTCCTGTCCAACGGTTGCCGACTATTGCGAGTACCTTTCCCGGCATGACGGGGAGGCAGAACGGTTTTTTCACTCCCTCAATATCACCTACAGCGAGTTTTTCCGGGATCCCCTCACCTTCGCCGTGCTGGAACAGCGGGTCATCCCCGGTTTCATCGAAGAAAAACAGGAGTCCGGCACCGCTGAGATACGCGTCTGGTCAGCAGGGTGTGCCGCCGGGCAGGAGAGTTATTCGGTTGCCATCCTGTTAGACGACTTCCTCACCGCAAGGAAATCCCCCCTGTCATTCCGCATATTTGCAACAGATATATCAGAGAAATGCCTTGAAATTGCAAGAAGTGGTGTATACGATGCGGCAGCAGTTCAGAACGTAAGGCTCAGGCATATCCAGTCCTGCTTTGAAGCGGGACACGGGAGTTATCAGGTTGTCCGGGGACTCAGGGACCGGATCGAGTTCTCGTTCTATGACCTCCTTGATGAGCGTTCCACCAGTCCCCCGGGAAGCATTTACGGGGATTTCGACCTGATCTTCTGCAGCAACCTGCTCTTTTATTACAAGCCTGATACCCAGCGTTTCATCATGGAAAAACTCTGCAACGCCCTGTCCCATGGCGGATACCTAATGACCGGTGAGGCCGAACGGGCGATTGTTGAACGGACAAATCTTTTAGAAATTTCCACCATGAGTGCAGTATACCAAAAAACAAATGGACGGAAGGTGTTAGTATGAAAATTAAAGACCTGACAATTGGCAAACAGCTGGGCATCGGCCTTGGCATCATCCTTGCCCTTGTCATCCTGATGGGTGCCGTTGTGGTTATCCAGGAAGCAAGCCTCTGGCAAGAAACCACTGGATTATACGAACACCCGCTCCAGGTGAGGCGGGCTATCGGGGATCTCGATGCGGACATCCTTCTGATGCATAAGGGGATGAAGGACGTGGTCCTGGCTGACAATGACCAGGAGAGCGCTGAGAACATCCAGTTGATCGATACAAAAGAAGCCGATGCCTACCGGCAATTCGATATTCTCTACAACCTGTACCTGGGACCCCGTTCCGATATTGACAACACCTACAATGACGTCGTCGGGTGGAAATCCATCCGTGAAGAGACCATCCGGCTGCTGCGTGAAGGTGATGTTGACGGGGCAACACAACGAGTCAAGTCCACCGGTGCCGGGGGCACCCAGGTAGATAAGATAATGGCTGATATCACGAAGATTAGCGATTTCTCGAAAGAACGGGGTGACCAGTTTTATCGCGACGCCCGGAAACACCAGGACGACTTAAACGTGCAGCTCGTGGTCCTTCTTGGCGCCATCCTCCTAATCTCACTGGGTGTCAGTTATTTCCTGTTAAAACGGATCAGGGACCCGCTTGGGGAACTGACAGCAGTGACTGAAGAATACCGGGGGGGCAGGAAGGATGCCCGCAGCCGGTATGTATCCAACGACGAGATTGGGGTGCTCGCCGCATCATTCAACGGGCTTGCTGATATTGTCCAGGCAGAATTAGAGGGGAAAGAGAACGCTGCCAGTATTGCAGGAGTCATGCTCAGGGAAGAAGAGCTGCCATCGTTCTGCCGGGATTTACTGGTTGTTCTGCTACGGTTTACCAGCTCGCAGGTGGGGGCCGTTTACCTCCTGAACCCTGAAAAGTCTGAATTTACACTGTTCGAATCCATCGGGCTCTCCGCTTCACGCAGGGTATCATTCTCTGCGAAGGAGCTGGAAGGTGAGTTCGGTGCAGCACTCGCGACACGGCAGGTCCAGCATATTACGGATATCCCGGAGGACTCCCGGTTTATTTTCTCCACCGTCACCGGGGAACTGAGGCCACGGGAAATTCTTACCATACCGGTCATTTCAGGGCAGGAAATTGTCGCAATGATCTCACTTGCATCGGTCAGCACCTACTCATTACCGGCAATCCGGCTGGTCAATGACATCTGGGGTATCCTGACCGCCCGCTTCAACGGGGTACTGGCATTCCGGAAGATAACGGAATTTTCCGACATCCTCGAACAACAGAACCGTGAACTGACGGAGAAGTCCCGGGAGCTGGCCCATCAGGCAGAGGTAATGCGGGAACAGAACACCGAGATGACCGTCCAGGCAGATGTGATGCGGGAGCAGAACGCCGAGCTGGAAGTCCAGAAAAAACAACTTGACGATGCCAACCGGTTGAAAAGTGTCTTCCTCTCCAATATGAGTCACGAGCTCAGGACGCCGCTCAACTCGGTAATTGCCCTGTCCGGTGTCCTGAACCGCCGGCTGGCCGGTAAAATCCCGGAAGAAGAATACAGTTATCTTGACGTAATCGAACGGAACGGCCGGCACCTGCTGGGACTGATCAACGATATCCTGGATATCTCGCGGATCGAAGCAGGACGCGAAGAGATTAACCTTTCCCATTTCTCTGCCCGGGATCTTGTCAGCATGGTGGTATCAATGATCGGACCACAGGCACAGGAGAAGCATATCGGCCTTCATAACCTGGTAAGCGATTCCCTCCCCCCCGTCACGAGCGATCTTTCGAAGTGCCAGCACATCCTGCAGAATATCGTTGACAACGCCGTGAAGTTCACCAACGAGGGCTCGGTAGATATCACGGCATCGGTGGCTGGCGAAGAACTTCATATCACGGTAACGGATACCGGTATCGGTATCGACAAGGACCAGATACACTATATTTTCGATGAGTTCCGGCAGGCAGATGAACGCGTTGCACGGACCTACGGGGGAAGCGGCCTCGGGTTGTCCATTGCAAAGAAATATGCCCGGCTGCTCAATGCCAGCATCGGTGTGGAAAGCACCGCGGGTAAGGGCTCAGCATTCACCCTGCGACTGCCTCTCACCCTCCCAAAAAACCTGCACGATGACACGGCAGTTGAAATAAAGGAATATTCCGTGCCTGCCGGAGCCGGTGACCTGCCTTCCTTACCCCGGGAAAAAGACCGTACGATCCTGGTAGTGGAAGACAGTGAACCCGCCGTTATCCAGATTAAGGATATCCTCACCGGGCAGGGGTACCAGGTGCGGGTGGCCCGGA
>JBAXTR010000142.1:0-6138 GCA_037130095.1 Methanomicrobiales archaeon | reverse complement strand
GGCTTTATTGTTTTGCCGGACCCCCCAGAAACTGGCATCAACCCCCTAGCAGGTTAACCAGATTCAAGAGCATTTACATTATTCTTTTGATCCACGCAGTTTTATTCAATTTTAATTTTCCTGCTCACCAAGGGGCAGGCACATTTCCGGGGATTGGGCACGTAATGCCCCATTTCGGCTCCTTAATAAAACAGTATCTGGTATCTGCGGATATACCGGCCCGTGATGACCACCGGTTTTATCCGTCAAAAAATCCAAAATACTGGTAGATTTATGACGGATACGATCTCTGCGATAATATATTCCTTCGGGGCCCTCTTTGTAATTCTTGATCCCCTGTTATCAGTCCCGATCTTTACCGCGATGACAAAAGGACAGTCTGACGCGGAAATCAGCAGGCAGGCCCTTATTGCCATCGCTGTCGCGGGTTTCCTGATGTACATATTCCTTTTCTTTAATTTTCTAATCTTTGATGTACTTCGTATCAGCCTGCCAAGTTTCCAGGTTGCCGGGGGCATCCTCCTGTTTATCCTCGGGATGCAGATGTCGCTTGGCATCGATATAGGGAAATCAAAAGACCATTCAAAAACGGTTGCCGGTGTGGTCATAGGGACACCCCTTCTCTGCGGTCCCGGGGCAATAACGACCGTCCTGCTCCTTTCCAACGACTACGGGATCCTTGTGCCGGCCATTGCTATCGGCCTCTCACTCCTTGCGACCTTCCTTATCCTGAAATACTCTGCATATATCCAGAAAGTCCTCGGGGACTGTGTAACAGACATTATGGCAAAAGTGCTGGGGATGCTTGTTGCAGCGATCGCGGTAAAGATTATTGTTGACGGGATTATTGCCCTGGTCCCTGTAGTACATTAAGCGATAGGAGAGGAGATATTGTGAAAAACGAGATTGAAGTCTGCCTGGATTACAAATTTAACAATCCCCTGCTGCTCGAGCGTGCACTGACCCGCAAGGCTTTTGCGAATGAACAGGGACAACGGGGAATCTCAAGCACTGACCAGGAGGTATTCTGCACTCTCGGGGATGCGGTACTGAAGACTGTGTTAATCGATCTCCTGATCAGGAATGGTGTAGCTACGCCGGATATGATAACCAGGAGAAAGATCGAGATGGAACGTGAGGAGAATCTCGCGGCAGTTGGCAGGAAAATTCAGATCGGCCCATATATCCGGCTTGGGAAGGGGGAAGCGATGCATAATGCCGGTGAGCAGCCCTACGTTCTCGCAGAAACCCTCGAGGCGATTATCGGGGCAATTTTTCTTGACGGAGGATATACCAGCGCAGAAGAACGTATCAAAGAATGGTTCAAAGGGCTTTACTAAATTGACCCGGTTTTAATAAAAATCAGAGAAAACATTCTCATGCTCATTTTCCTGCCGTTGTACCTTTTTAAATCTGCTTTCACTATTGTGAGCTCTATAGAAATCCTCGGATAAGAAAAAGTTAACAGGACTGTTTAGACAGAAGGGGGTTTCACCTCCTCACTGCCTCACCCCCTTCAAGATATACTTTCGGGCAGGATTCACCAAAATCCGATTAAATTAAGAGTATCTGGGGATAGTCCCTATCCCAACAGGGGTCGCCACAGCGGCGGGGCATAGCCCCAGGAGCGTTGGAAAATCAAGGGATAGTCCAAAACGATAAGAGCATAGTAGAGCATCTTTTTGCAGAGCAATTATTTGAGCTTCTCATGTACCCCTTCCGTTCCGGAAAGCAGCCATCCATTATCTGGAACCGGAGGTCAACGGGGATTTCCTTTTTGCCGGGCAATCACATCGACGAGGTCCTCTTTTTTTGCGTAATACACCTCGATCATGTGATCCGGATGGTACCGCATCTTGGCCTCCCGGAGTCCTGAAACCCCCATATCACTTTCGCGGTTAATGTAAGGGAACCGGTCAAGGAGGAGCCGGGCGGTTTCCTGGTTGATGGATTTGTATATACCCTCACAATCCGGTAAACCCTTCTCAAAGTGAACCAGAGCGGTCGTCTCGTTAAGTGGCTCAAATAATGCCATTGCACCAATTGACCCCCGTACACGGATTGCGAGGCCCATAAGACCGAGTTCAACGAAATGTGAGACCGCAAAAAAAACTGCATCTTTCTCATATGCCAGGATAGGTTCTGAATCACAGTTTTTCCATTCGCACCACCGGATAAGAAAATCCCTTACGTCAGTTAAGTTTTTCCCGGTAATGGGTTCTATTTCAGGCGTACAATTCCGCTGGAACTTATTCAGGTGGTGCCTGATAGTCAGGAATTTCTTTCCCGGAAGTTCCGCAAGGTCCTTTGTACGGTACAGATATTCGTGGTAATTACGGTCAGGGTACAGTGGCAGATCTGGGTATTCGCCCTTGATCCAGGACTTCGAAGGGTTGTCCACCAGGACCAGGGGTATATCGTCTCCTTCGGCGACGGCAAGCCTGATTACATCGGCCAGGACAGACGGGTCCCTGGGGCCAATAGGGGGACGGAACGTGGTTTTCTCTTCAATGGTGCTGGACAGGACAAGGTTTCCCCGGACATATGCATATTCGTAATGTGCATAATGATTCCAGCACACCATGTTCGTGAAGGTATTGTCGCTGTGTACCTGGGGGTACTTCTGGTAATGGTTCGCAAAGAATTCACGATCACCCATTGTTACCGGCCTGAAATCACGTTTGGTCAACATTGGAAGATCCTCCTTCTACCTGGCCCTGGAATATCATCGGTACATACCCATCCATCCTTTTAAACCCCGACGGGATATAGAACTGCTCAGTCCCCGGTTCTGCAACCAGTGCTATCCATGTAATACCCAGGGCCTGGCACCTGGTAACAAGGGTCGTAAGAATGTTGCGGCCGATCCCGCTTTCACGGTACTCTGGTTTCACGACAAGGTCCTGGATATAGGCATCAGATATACCATCTGATATTGCCCTGCCCATCGCCACTGCGCTGCCTGTTTCAGGGTTAACCGCAACTGCAAATGCCAGCGAGCCGGTGACCAGGAGGTTGATGTGCACAGGATCCCACTCTTCTTTCCACCACCCGGCCTCGCGGTACAAAGAACGGATATCCCCCGTATCCCATTTTTTGACGAGAAGTACTTCGATCTTTTCCCCGTTAGTGGTAGTATTCATAATCCTGCCCGGTTTTCTTTTTAATATCGGGTTACCAGTTATCCGGGGTTAAACCATATCAAGAGGTAACACCATGCTCATCTGCCTTGTCGTTTCTACCGGAGTATGGAAAAAATAAACAAATTCTGTTTCGTACTATTTCCTGGTCACCGCTATGGCAGTGTCAACGATCGCACCGAGCTGTTCTATACCCCAGTGCTCCGAGTTCAGGATCATATGATAGAGCCCGAGGTCAGAAATATCGATCTGGTAATACATCCGGTAGCGCAGTGCTTCACACTTTTCCCGCTCTTCTGTGGTATGCTTCGCCATTTCTTCATTAATGACTTCATCCCTGAACTGGATCCTCCTGACACGGCAGTCAAGCGGTGCATTGATCCAGATCTTTAAGTCAGCAGCCGGGACCATCCAGCCGGACAGCCTCCCCTCCACAACAATATTATCGCGGGATTCTGCAATTTGTTTCTGGCGTTCGTCGATCATCCGGTCGAAGGAGGGATCACTCTCAGCAAGAGCACCGAATGTGGGAAGGTCCATGTTATGCTCTTTTGCCATCTGGCGAAAGACCTCCCCTGCGGAGATCAGTTCAAAATTATGTTTTTCTGACAGGTAGCGTGCCAGTGAGGTCGTCCCGCTCCCGGGAAGTCCGCTCACGGTGATACGCATCAGAGGCCCCCGATATTAAGGGACTTCCTGATTACCTGGCTGATTGCAAGGGAACAGAACATGTACCAGAGCATCCATGCCGGGATGGGGCCAAGAACACCCGCCGCCAGTGCGTGTGAGCCGAAAAACGGCATCACAATAGAACTGGTATCTGTTGCAAGCCGGAACAGCAGCCAGAAAAAGATTGGTACGGTAAGCAGGAGGATGTATGCCATCGGTTTGAACTGCTGCTGAGATTGTTGCAGCTGCTCTTTCATCATCCTGTCACGTTTCACGTCAAGTTTTTTGATCCGTTTTTCATCCTGCGAGAGCTGAGCTTCCCGGTATTCCTTCTGGAACTCCTTCATCCGTTCCTGCGTTTCCTGCATTTTTTCGTAGTCAATCGTATACTTCTGGATGAGAGATGAATAGAGTGCAGTAATTGTCGAGAGAATGATGATCAGGATAAAGAACGGGATTTTCAGCGTATCAACTACCGGACCAAAGGCTGTATTAATGCTCTGTCCCACGCCATCCCGGATAAACGGGATACTGTAGGAAATGATCAGGACCATCGCAAGCAGAAGTGCGATGTATCCACTGTATTTTTTCAGGTCCATTTAGTCACCTGAGGACATCTGCCATGTCCATTGCGGCCCTTTCAAGAAGGAAATCCTGGTTGCGGATAATTTTAATCGTGCAACCGGTAAGCATCGCGTAGGAAGCCCCAAACGAGCGGTTAAACTGCTGGTGCTCTGCAATGCCACCGCCACCTTCCATATCACGGACCCTCGTGGCATCACTGAGGCGCCGGAGGAGGATCTGGTCCTCATCGGTCTCTACAAGGACGATGAGGTCAGGCATCAGTTCCTTCAGCACCCATTCAGGTAGACCCGGGAGGTACCCTTTAGGGGTCTTTACTGATGCATGGGTATCGATAAGTACGTTACCGGAGATCTGGGACATTGCCTTTGCTGCGAGTTTCTGCAGGTTTTTCTGGACCTCCTTGTCCAGTTTCCGCATCTCATCGCGGTCCTTTGCATACCCTTCCTTTTGTGCAACCTCAAACATGAACGTCCCAAAATTAAGGGATTGGTAGGTGATCCCTTCCTCTTTCAGCTTTGCAAGGGCCCCGTTGACAACGGTAGTCTTTCCCACACCCGGTACACCAGTAATGATCACTTTCCTTCCGGCCATTTCACTCACACCAATTCATGAAATTTTACTCTTTACCAAAGAATGTCCGCATGAACGGATACATTTCCATTATCTGCTGGCTGGCAATCTCTTCATAGAGACGATAGGTAATACTCACCGTAAGTAATAACCCAGTGCCGCTCACACTTCCGATAACACCGAAAAGGTTGGCAACGACACTGAGCACCCCGATGAATACCCCACCAATAACCGTGACACGGGGGATATAACGGTCAAGGTACTTCTCAAGCACCTGTGGATTTCTCCGGTACCCGGGAATTGACATCCCGGAGCCCTGGATCTGGCGTGCTACATCTTTCGAGTCAAGGCCTGCAGTCTTGATCCAGAACAGGGCGAATATTGCGCCACCAATAACGACCACCGCTGTATCAATACCGAGACGGATCAGGATCTGCCACGGTTCATTGACAATCGGATATGCCCACCACATCCACTGGCTCGGGCCATTGATCGGTGCAAGGTAATACATCAGGCCACTGGTCGGTGTTGTTCCTGTATAGGTACCAAATATCGTGATACCGATATTATTCAGGAACACCCCGATCATCTGGATATTGGCCTGCAGGACACGGACGAGGATCATCGGCAGGACAGATGCATAAATCAGTTTTACCGGGAACCTGGCCCGTGCACCACGGACCTGGGCATGAGCGAGAGGGATCTCTATACGGGTGGACTCCACGTAAACAATGACGAGGAAAATCACGATTGTCGTGACAAGGGCAAGGAGTTCCGGCCCCATATACTGCATGAAGTTCGCGCCGCTGGCGATCACAGCCACGATTCGCGGGAATAAACCCACGGGATATGCATCATTGAGTGGCGCCCAGTTGATAAACCCGTTGACAATTGCCTGAGAAATACCCGCAATGATGAAGAGCCCCACACCAGACCCGATACCCCACTTGGTGACTACTTCATCCATGAAAACGATGAGCAGACCGCCAATACAGATCTGGAGGAAGATAATAAATGAAACGGCAAACAGGTTCCCGCCAAAGAAAGCCATGGCAATCTGCGGGTCAGGTTGCATAAATCCACCGATAAGGTTGGGTGCCGCTTCAAGAATGATCATGACGAAGATGAGTACCTTCTGCAGGCCCATGTACAGGACCTGGCCCCTGGCTTCAGA
>JBAXTR010000141.1:0-6142 GCA_037130095.1 Methanomicrobiales archaeon | reverse complement strand
ATCATCTTATTTATATCATCACTTCAAGAAATAGTGTGATGATCAGGAAACCAATTCTGGTGACATGCGGACTCCCGTATACAAACGGTCCATGCCACCTCGGCCATCTTCGTACCTATGTTCCGGCTGATTTTTATGTCCGGTACCTCCGGAAAGCAGGAGAGGAGGTCGTATTCATCTGCGGGTCCGATAACCACGGAACACCTGTCGTAGTAAGTGCAGAAGAGGCGGGGGTCTCACCCCGGAGCCTCGCAGAAAAATATCATTTGCATTTCTTTGAAACATTCAGGCGCGTGAATGTCATTTTTGATCATTTCGGAATGACTGATGACCCGACGAATCACCACCGGACCCAGGCAATAATGAAGACCCTGATCAATAATGGCTATATTTATTCAAAAATAGTCCACCAGAGCTACTGCACAAAATGTAAGCGGTTTCTTCCGGACCGTTATGTTGAGGGGATTTGCCCACACTGTAACACACCTGCACGGGGTGATGAGTGCGACCAGGGATGTGGACGCCACCTGGAACCCGGGGAAATAAAAGAGCCGACCTGCACCGTGTGCGGGACAAGGGCTGAATTCCGGGACCAGGAACATTATTTCTTCAAACTGAGCGAGTTTAGGGATTTCCTCCTCTCATATCTCGATACTGTGAAAGGGACATCAAATGCCCGCAATTATGCCCTTGGCTGGGTAAATGACGAGCTCCACGACTGGTGCGTTACCCGGACACTTGACTGGGGTGTAAAATTCCCGGGCAGGGAAGACCTCGTCGTCTATGTCTGGGTAGATGCCCCGGTTGGATATATCTCGTTTACCGAAGAATGGGCGAAAACACAGGGAAGTGACTGGAAAGACTACTGGTGTGGTGATACACAGGTAACGCATTTCATCGGCGGGGATATCATTTATCACCACTGTATTTTCTGGCCTGCTTTACTCAAAGGAGCAGGGTACGGGATCCCCCATTCAGTCGTGGCGAGTGGCATGGTGAAGGTGGATGACCATAAATTCTCAAAATCCCGGGGTTACGTTGTCTGGACAAACGAGGATTACCTCGATAAAGGCCTTTCACCGGATTATCTCCGTTATTACCTCCTTTCGTACACGAACCACACGAAAGAACTCAATTTTTCATGGAAGGTGTTCCAGGAACGGGTAAATAACGAACTTGTCAACACCCTCGGAAATTTTGTATACCGGACTCTTTATTTCGCTCACAAAGAGTACGGGGGCATACCTGAAGGGGAGGCAGAATCCCGGATAACCGATGAAATTACCAGATGTCTAGCAACGGTTGATTCGGCAATTCGTGAATATGAATTTAAAAATGCTGTTGACGCTATGCTTGGGCTTGCGGCATTCGGTAATAACTATATCCAGACAAATGCCCCCTGGAAATTGATAAAAAACGACAAGGATGAGGCTCGGAATGTGATCAGGAACTGCCTTCAGATTGTGAAAGCACTTGCCCTGATCATCGAACCGGTCATGCCGGGTAAAGCAGGTGCTATCTGGGCGATGCTCGGGTACCCGGACAACCTCGCTGATCACCTGGTTAACGAATCGGTCCTTGGGCTAACGCCGGGAAAACTTGACCCTCCAAGGCCGTTATTTGAGAAGATCGATGATACATTATTAAAAGAGCTTGATACCCTTCTTGCCCGGAGAGTCGAGGCCGCAGGAAAGCCGCAGGAAAAGATACCTGAAATCAGCATAGAAAATTTTTCCGCTCTTGATATCAGGACAGGAATTATCATCTCTGCCGAACAGGTACCGAAGTCAAGTAAACTTCTCAGGCTCCAGGTGGACATAGGAACAGAAACCCGGCAGATAGTGAGTGGGATCTCCCAGTTTTACAAGCCGGAAGAACTGGTTGGAAAAATGGTAGTCGTGCTTGTCAACTTAAAGCCGGCAAAAATTTTTGGAATTGAAAGCAGGGGAATGATACTTGCCGCAGGAGACCGTGCATCTCTTTTGAAACCGGAAAACCCGGTTGAACAAGGTACAAAAATCTGGTAGTCCCACCATTCTCTCCGGTTTTTCCGGCTATTTCCGATATGGGAAACTTCAGAGTGCATTTTTTTCGAGCAGGTGAAGTGCGGTTTCCATCGCCTCCCGGGTTTTTTCTGATGGTTCACATGTCAGCGAATGCTGTAGCGCTTCCTTTGCGGAAGAGCCTCCGGTTTTTCCGAGGGTTGATGCGACACTACTGCGTACAAATTCATTTTCGTCACCAAGCCTGGCAATGAGTGCTTTTTCACTTCCCCGGGCCCCGGTTTCACCAAGGGCTTTTGCCGCCATGTACCGCACATGATCTTTCGGGTCCTCGAGTGTTATGATTAGAGATGGAACAGCCTTTTCCGACCCGGTTATTCCAAGCGCCTCTGCAGCACGATACCTGACTTTCCAGTCCGGGTCTTCCAGAAGAATGATCAAAGGGTCCACTGATGGATCACCTATTTCACCAAGCGATTTTGCGGCCTGTTCCCGGACGTTTTTATCGGGGTCCCGGATAGCAAGGAGGAGCGGCTCTACTCCATCCAACTCTTTTAATTTTCCAAGGAGGATTGTTGCATATTGCCGGACCTGCGGGTCACTGCCTGTCCGCGTGCTTCTGGCAATCTCACCCTTGGCATTCGCAATATTTTGTTCCTCGGTGTTTTTCGCAAAATTTTCTGTTTTCCCATTCATATGGTTCCAATTCTCCAGGGCTACCAGTATTACTTCACTTTATTGGATTTGACAGGGTGATAAATTAAACGATTTTTGCGTTGATGGGGCATTGATAAAATACAATGCGTTTGTAAAAAAATTGCAACTGTTCAATCTGTGGAGGTCATCTGTTCCACCATCAGCACATTTTGTCTGAATGAGAGTATTATTCGTCGAAATCATCATCCGCCCACTCCACAGATTCGGTCAATAAACTTCCCAATCCGCAATCAGAACAACTATTAAAGGACTTAATTGCTCTGGATTTGATTATTCTACCCTTTTTATACCACCCCGCACCGAGAAGGGGTCTCCTTTCGGCATGGGAGTATACTAAAAATTTCCAGATTCACATTTGAACTTTTAGCGAGAATAAAAATTAAAATATCTTCGTTGAAACCCTCAATTAAACCCATAGATTTTCCCTTATTTTATTTAGGATAATATTAGAGAATATTTTGATGGGTTTAAAAAGGGCCTGTAACGAGGAAGGTATGAAAAATAGGGCAAAAAAATAAAATGCAAAAATATATTCAGCCTTCCGAAAGTTAGCATATTGCGTATAGCATTATACAGTTTATAATTATTTGCGGGCATTTAACTGAAATTTTTAAAACAAAGGTTACGAAGAGTCCCATTGTAAAATTTAGAGGCATATTGTGGTGTATAGTTGGAGATCAGAGTCACTGAAAACCGGTCCCTGTCATCGCGATTGTAGCGGGAGAAAGAGATCTTTGTCAGGTCCAATAAATCGAATTCACGGAATCGAAAGATAGGGTTACACGATTACCTGTCTTTTTTATATATTCCGGCTCTGTTGAAACCCTTCCAAATCTATTTCCAGATTAGATTATTCCAATATTTAGTCACGCTCGTGGGGCTCCGCCCCGCCGCTGTTGCAACCCCGGTTGGAATAGGGAATAATCTCCAAATCTCTCAAATTTTCTTGAATCCCAAAATTAAACCCTGCGATGAATATCTTATCGGGGTGGGGCAGGGAGGGGGTGAAACCCCCTCCTGTTAGAGTATTCCTTCTTTTTTAAAATATGCAGGGTTTCAACAAAGCCTATATTCCTCAAAAGAGGACAATAATTCCAGAAAATGTTGATAGTTATCTCCCACGTTGGGAGATATTTAATTGAACCACCTCAAATCGATAATAGCCGGTAAAAGTGGAGGAATTAATTCGGTATTGTGATAGGGGCTGAAATTCTTAAAAATAGCACCAAGATACCTGGATCAAACTTTATTTAAGGGTTTACTAAAGGTGTAGTGGTCTCTAGGGTGAGGTGAAATACCCGGTCTATGAATTATATCATTTCAATTTCATTGTGAGTGATGAAATGTAGCCTATTTTTAAGAGAAATATCAGAAAAAATGTTATTTTTCCAGTTTAACAACTGGGACAATCAAACACGCAAAAGCCACCGCAAGTCACATCGATAACAACGGTCTGCCCGGGATATACCGTCACCGTCTCACAATAACAATTTGAAACCCTGATGGTATAGGAGCCCGGTAGAAGCATATTTTCCCAATATACCGGGACGATCCCTACATGATTATGCCAGCGACCATCATAAAGTATCTCGCTGGGGTTATAAAAATTAGCCCTTACGTCAATCCAGTCACCTTCTGTGCCGCGAATAATAATACCACCAAGCGATGAATTGGATGTTCCCGGAACCAATGTTACACCACTTGGTTGTTCAGGGACCGGGACAATTGTAGGATAAATAACCGGCACGATGAATGTGGGCCTGCTGTATTTAGGACGGGTATATGAATGAAATTTAGCGATAGTATCATACGGGGAGTATGAACGATTCCCCCCTGCCTTTATTATATCAGTAGTGCCCATTTGGGCCTGGTTGATTATCCCCTTCTGGCTAAACATCTGGTAACTTTTTGCGAAACTCACCGGGGTCGCAGATACCGTTGCCATTAGTGCTACACAAATAAGGATCATCAGTGCTACATAGCCAAGTGCTTTTTTCATACCTTTTCTTTTCATCATTTCATACCTCACTATAATTGTTAAATATTACCGGGATCGGGACAGGATTATCCTCAGGACATTAACGCAGGGACTGGGAACTCGCTTCATGCTGAAGTATAACCAAGTGCTCTATAGTGTTGATACATGCGCAATCAGCATATATCTTTTTATTGTTCCCAGATTCCCCGGGGACAGGAGAAAGAAATATTCCTAAAAAATAATTATTTTAACTTTTCAATCATTTTCCTGCTTCTTTCCCGTGCATCTGTTGTTTCGGCTTCATTCTTTATGACAAGGATATCAACAATATCCCCCTCACGGGAATCAGGAAGTAAAAAAAATGGTAGCCGAATGGAAGCCTCATTATTCCCGGAAAGAATAAGAACCGCAATACCCTCTTCTATTCTGTCAACGACAGCTTTCATGAAGCGACCAGGTCAACGTTTCATTCCCTACATTCCGCTTCCCGAAATGCCAGTTTTATAGGAGCGAAATCCTGTTACAAGGGAAGCGGGCTTTCCTCGCGGATAATATAATGAGCTGGGTTTCTGAATTGATTCGGACTGATATTTACCTGCCAGATTGCGAATAAATGATCCCTGCTGCACTTCATTCACCAGGGTAGTGGTACCAGTCACAACATTGTCTTGCCCTTGTAAATCAGGTGATACCATGGTAACCATACTCCCTACTACTGATCCGGACACCTGTATCATATCCGGTTCCACAAAGGTGTTATCCTGGCCCCACGCGATATATGCGGACTCCGGACCGTCTCCAAACGCCTGTTCCGTTCTGATCGTGAGTTTCACCGTGTAGGTACCGGGGGAAGTATAGGTATGGACAGGGTTAATCCCTGAACCGTACGATCCATCCCCGAAATCCCACGACCATGAGTCGATATCCGAGGCGGAATTGGACGAAAATTGCACCGTCAATGGGGACGGCCCGGAACTTGGTGTGGCAGAGAAATGGGCCATACCAAGAGTAACTACCATGTCCTGGCTCCCACAGGGAGTGTCGAAGACGCACATCGACTGGTTGGAACCTAAATAATCGTCCCAAAAACCACTCCAGGACCTTCCTGATGAATCGGTCCAATAATGCATAGATCCGAAGGCGCTCACAGTTCCTACAAAGAAAATGCATCCCATAAGCATAATTATCAATATTTGGAGGGTTCTTATATTTCGTCCGGGTCCCATAATTTTTACCTTTCTCAGATTACTTTAGATTCTGCGTTATATAACTCTCCCTAGTGCCACAATTCAGATGCCGGAAAGGTAAGAATAATTCATTTTGAAAGTAGAAATCCCCATGAGATAACATCAAAAAAAAATAATTCAGTTCCCGCACCGAAAAACAAGGACGCCCAGGTCGGAATTCGAATCCGAGTCGTCTGCGTGACAGGCAGACATGATGG
>JBAXTR010000140.1:0-6144 GCA_037130095.1 Methanomicrobiales archaeon | reverse complement strand
CCCAATGGTTCAGGTGAAACGGGGAAAAACACCGTTCCACTCGTTGCATACGCTGCAAGCAGCCATACCGATACAGCTGCAATAAGCAGTGCTGATACCCCCACCACTGCACTCCTCACGTTATCAGCTTTGATAAGAAGGAGAACGATCGCCGCGATAAAGGGGAATAGAATAAGGAAAAATACCAGGTCCACCCAAAATCCCTCTAATATTCCATTCGACATTTATCATTATTAATCATCCTAAATTATTTTTCCCCGTTACCCCGGTATGAGATAGCTGGAACTGAACGGGGTACTCCCGGATTCAACCTTCACGAAAGGTTCATCATACTGGCAGTATTGAATATCTGTTGTGAAAGTGCTGGTACTCAGGAACAATATACATGAGGGCCCGGGAATTCTTAGTGGTATCCTTGAAGACCGTGAAATTGCATCAGATATTGTTGATTTCCGGGATTTGAACTCACTCCCGTCCCTTTCAGCTTATTCGGCAGTATTTATGCTCGGTGGGCCTGAAAGTGCAAATGATCACACGAAAAAAATGCAGGGTGCACTTGCTTTTGTAAGAACCATTATCCGGTACGGTATTCCTTATTTCGGAATCTGCCTGGGTATGCAGGTGCTTGTGAAAGCAGCCGGAGGGCAGGTTACCAGGTGCAGGAACAGTGAAACCGGCTGGAGGGATGCAGATAGGGAATATTACCGCATCCATATTAGTGATTATGGAAGAAGCGACCCGCTTTTCACAGGAATAGAGGGATCGATCCCGGTTTTCCAGCTCCACGGTGAGATGGCAGAACCCTCTGTAGGCGGAGAAGTGCTTGGTTTTGGTGACGAATGCCCGGTGCAGGTGGTTAAAGAGGGGAGATTGGCCTATGGGTTCCAGGGGCATATTGAACTTGATGAGCCGCTGCTCAGGACCTTCAGCGAGGCAGATCCCCAACTCTCGTCGATGGACTCCCTGACAATGTTATCGGATTTCCATGCGATCGAAGAAGAATACACCAGGAATGGATCAAGGATATTTTCAAATTTCCTCGATGCGGTGCAGGAAAATTAATTCTTATGGTGGAGATCTGAAGAACAAAAATCTGCCTTGCCTGCGGTGTAGCCGGCCCTGAGGATCACCCGGCTATCTGATTTAAAAAAAAAAATATCCGTTTTAATTCATTTAATTTTTGATTTCCCGGAGATTATCAAACCGGTACTCCTGCCCAGTCTGCAGGTTGTCCGAGCCGGGGCTGGAAGCGATACGCTCTTATAATCATTGAAATAGTATTGATCTGGAAATCTACCATGCTCGATTATATCAGGAAATTCGAGAAAATAATGTATGTCGTCCTGATTATTCTCCTCGGCGGAGTAATCCTGTTTTCGATTGCCGAGCTGGTCTGGATCCTTTGGGAGGGTCTGATGGTGACCACGAAGTACCGTCTGGAAAATAAAGAATTACTCAATGTGTTCGGTTTCTTCCTGCTTGTTGTTATTGGAATAGAACTTCTTGATACATTGAAGGCCTATCTCCGGGAAAATGTGATTCACGTGGAGATCGTTATTCTTGTTGCCGTCATCGCGATCGCTCGTAAAGTTATCATTATTGATCCAGAATTTGCAGATGGGGTTTTTATGGCCGGGATGGGCGTCATTATCATCGGCCTTGGTATTGCCTACTATCTCATAAAGAAGGCAAATACCATTAAAACCGTTCCCACTGATGATTCCCCGAAATGAGGGCAATAAAAAAACATCCATTTTTCCATGTTGTTATTCAAGGTCCTTACGTTATCTGTATTCTCTAAAAATACCCCTTTTCAATTTTTAAATGTTTATCTGCCCGCAGTGGCCAGGTGGCCCCGGCTGTCATTTTTTTATTTGGATTTTTCCAACCCTTACCTACCGATGAAATCCCCCCGAATTGAGCCGCACATCGCCCCAAAATAATTACTGGTCGGAATTTTCGATACTGTGCACGGCATCCCGCAGGTATGGTCCTGGATCAAGAAGGCCTTCGGGACGCCCGTTACCAAACCAGTTACCCCCGCTATAGGCACGCATGTAGCCGGGTCTCAACCGGTACACCTCAAAGTGCAGCATCGACACGTGTCCCTCCAGTTTAAGCCGCTGGACGTAAAGTGGTGAACAACTGTCAACAAGGTGTGGCCTGATAACTGCACCGATGTGCCCGATTACCTGCCCTTCGAGCACCCGATCCCCGATGTGCACGAAAACGTCCGCTAACTCTGCGTACCGGCAATAAAGGTTGGAACGTGTTTTAACTAGGACATACCGTGTCGTGTCCCAGTAACTGACCTGTTCCGGGGAAGTAGCAATACCCACATCTATTACCTCCCCTGTTTCGCATGCAAGTACCTCGCTCATGGCTGGCGCGTAAATATCAACGCCACAATGGAACCGGTCTCCCCGATCTTCCCAGAAAGAACCGGGTTTACCCTCCCCGGGTACCCCTGCAGATTCGCTCCCCGGTACTGGCCATGTCGTCATAATAGAACAGTAGTGTTCCTCCTCATTAATCGTTTATGTCCGGAATGTGTCCGGTGATCCCCAGCTTGTTGTCCAAAGGGTATGGGGATACACAAACGAAGACCTTATCTCCCACGGCAAAAAGATCCTGTCGTATGCCTATCACCTGCATCTCTGTCACCAACTTTAAAAGTTTCCGCGAGATGTCGTTTCATCCAGCCTCGTTTTCCATCCTTATCGGTTCAAACGCCTCCGGGAAATCCAACCTGATCCAGGTATTTATTTTTCTTCGTGACATTGCGAAATACGGTATCAGCAACGCAATCTCGCTCCAGGGTGGTGTTGATTACCTGCGAAACACGGTTATCGGCCCTGCGGAGGAACTATCTTTTAAAATAGAATACACGCTCGAGGAGAAAAAAAGGGAAGTCATCGGGGTAAGGGAACACGCACCGATCTATTTTGAACCCTCCCAACTGCGGTACGAGTTCTCCATCAGGTTCACGGATACCCAGGCGGGATACGAAGTCTCCAGGGACCAGCTGGAAATCACCGGGGACTATTTTGGACCAACCTCTCCCGGGCAGAAAATTGGGCCTGGATGTTTGAAATTGTCCCTTGTTGAAGGTGAGATCAGGTATGATCTTTTCCCTCCGGCGGGATTTGTAATCCACGATGAAGACCTGTTCCCGCATCTTTTCCAGACAAAAGAAAAGCAGGGCCCTCACCTGATTGCCAATATTCCCATGAATGTCCCTGGTATCCCACCCCTTGAATGGATTTTCCGTGGGATCAAAATTTATGACTTCGATCCCCGGCTTCTCAAGAAAGCAGCGCCGATGCTCGGTAAAACTGAGCTTGAAAAAGACGGGAGTAACCTTGCGATTGTTGTCAAGGGTATTTGTGAAGACCCGGAACGAAAAAATGCATTCTTAAACCTTGTGCGGGATATGCTGCCGTTTGTGGATGATATCGCGGTTGAAAAGTTCCTGGACATGTCACTGTTTATGAAGGTGAAGGAAGTATACAGCGTGAACAAGTATATTCCCGCCTCGATGGTCTCTGATGGGACAATAAACATCGCAGCGCTGATTGTTGCGCTTTTCTTTGAAGAGCGGCCTGTGACGATTATTGAGGAACCGGAAAGAAATATTCACCCGGCACTTATCTCCAAACTTGTCGCCATGCTCAAGGATGCTTCACAATGGAAGCAGATTATCGTGACCACGCATAATCCAGAGATGGTAAAACACGTCAATATCGAAGATATTACCCTCATTACAAGAGACAAAGAGGGCTTTTCACACCTGTCGAGGCCTGTCGATAAACAGGAGGTGAGGACATTCCTCGAGCACGAAATAGGCATCGACGAACTCTTTATCCAGGACCTCCTTGGCCTTGAATGAGGTTTCAATGGCTTTAAGGCGCTTGTTTATATTTGTTGAAGGGAGTGATGATGTCAGGTTCTTTGAAACAATTGTTAAACCCCGGTTTGAACATGTATTTGATTCTGTTGAGCTGATCACCTTTGCCTGTACCAAATCAGTCAAGGTAGATCGTTTTATCCGTGGCATCAACGCGATGCATCATAGTTACATTATTGTTACCGACATAGACATGGAAACCAGTGTTCATGCCAAGAAAAATATTATTCTATCCCGGTTCAACGAGGCCGATTACCTGAACATCATGGTGATAATCCAGGAGATAGAGAGCTGGTACCTCGCCGGGATCGATGATGCCGGTGCGAAAGCACTTGGAATCCATGCCCCTGCGCGGACTGACTCTGTGACGAAAGAGCACTTTATAAGGTTGATCCCGCGTTTTTACCCCTCAAAAATTGCTTTCATGATCCAAATCCTGAAACATTTCTCGCTGAGCACCGCTGTTGAAAAGAACAAGTCGTTCAGGTTCTTTATCGAGCATTACGTGATTGCCAACCCGGTTGATGCTGGCCTGCCAGGGAGCGCCGGAGAAAGCCCTTCCAGTACAGGGCCAGGTGCAATTCATGGATTCCCCGGGAATAACCCTGGGAATGGAACTAATTAGGATGAAATGAGTGGTTTACCCCGAATCAATAAGGCTGGTCCGCCGATATTCGTGATCCCGTGCCGGCCCGGGCTGTCCCGAAGAAAAACCGGAAATTGAACTTTTTTTCACCTATGTAATACCTCAATGCCCGGATCCCTGGTGGTTACGACCCTGCCCTTGCCCTGCTCTCCGAATGCAAGGTAAAAGACTTATCTTTGGTGCCGTTCTACGTATCATCAGGTGCTTTAGTGCAGGTATCGATGAAGCTTGAGATGAAGGACTCGCCGGGACAGCTCGTTTCGGCCCTGCAGCCCATTTCAGAGGTAGGGGGAAATATCATTGCGGTCATCCACCAGCGTGACCTGTCATCCCGTGAGGATACTCTTGGGGTGCAGATTGTGCTCGAGATAACCGAATCCAGGCTTACCGAACTGGTCTCACTGATAAAAGCAAGGGGTGTGAATATCCTCCGTATCGGTAAGGACCGCCTCCTGTACAAGCAGACCGTGATTATGATAGGCCATCTCATGCATACCGATCTCTCCGATACCGTTGACCGCATAGACTGCACAGGGTTTGCCGAAGTGACGGCACTTGACCTTGCAATGCCCGCTATTAATGAGCCCTCATCGGCCCGCCTGATCATCAAGTCCGTCTCAAAACAGGACATGGACTCTGCACTTGATATCCTTCGCGAGGTAGCAAAGACCAAAAAATTACTGATTATTGAGCCACTCGAGGGGGAGCTTGTATGACAATCAGGGTTGCAGTTCTTGGCCTGGGTTCTGTTGGCAAAGGTGTCCTCGAGATGATTGCCAAGAAGGACCTGGGTATTACCGTTACCGGGGTGGCAGACTCGAAAAGCGGGCTGATTAATCCCTCAGGTCTGGATATCGGGGCGGTACTCGCGTCAAAAAAGACGGGGCCTTGCGGAAATCCATCTATCAGTGCAAATGACGTAGTCTCACGTGCGGATTATGATGTCCTTGTCGAGGTAACCCCTACCAATGCAGGGAACGGGGAGCCTGCCCTTTCGTACATGAAAATGGCAATAGGCCGGGGCAAACATATTGTCACATCGAATAAAGGGCCAATATCCCTCCACTTAAAAGAGCTGAAGAGCCTTGCGGAAGCAAAGGGAGTGCTGGTCCGCTACGAGGCGACTGTCGGCGGTGCCATTCCCATCATGCACACGCTTGGAAACGGTCTTGCCGGTAACGAGTTCCTGGCATTGTATGGTGTATTGAACGGCACATGCAATTATATTC
The DNA here is from genome assembly GCA_037130095.1 of Methanomicrobiales archaeon. Classification (GTDB taxonomy): domain Archaea; phylum Halobacteriota; class Methanomicrobia; order Methanomicrobiales; family Methanospirillaceae; genus CAIKOD01. The sequence continues at coordinate 362 of JBAXTR010000140.1, read as the reverse complement.
TCACCCGGATGGCTGCCGAAGGGCTTACCTATGACCAGGCCCTTGCCGAGGCACGGGAACTTGGTTATGCCGAGGCCGACCCCACGTATGATGTGAAGGGGATCGATGCAGCCATCAAGCTGGTCATTCTCGCGAATACAATCTGGGATAATGGTGCATCACTTGACCGCGTGGACATTACCGGGATTGATCTCCTCACTACGGATGCATTGCGGCTTGCGGAAGAGAAAGACTGCACGATACGGTTGATTGCCGAAGCATTTCCTGAAAGAGGTGTCCTTCGCGTTTCACCACGGATTATCAGGAAAGACCACCCCCTTGTATTCGAAGGTACCTTAAACGCGATTACCCTTGAGACAGAC
>JBAXTR010000014.1:0-16559 GCA_037130095.1 Methanomicrobiales archaeon | reverse complement strand
AAAATGCCACGTTCAAAATCTCTTCATATTGATGGCCGTTCAGGTATTTTCATGGGAAACCCTCCCAAATCTATCTTGCAGATTAGATTAATCCAATATTTAGTCACGCTCCCGGGGCTCCGCCCCGCCGCTGTGGCGACCCCGGTTGGAATAGGGAATAATCTCCAAATCTCTGAAATTTTCTGGAATCCCTCAATTGAACCCTGTCAATGAATATCATATTGGGATGCAGGGTTTCAACAAAGTTATCCAGCACCTGAAATAAGTCGCAGCCGGTTATTTCCCAAAAAGCCGTTCTACATCTTTAAGACATTTGCGGATGGGAATATGCTGCGGGCAAAAACTCTCGCAGACCCCGCAGTCCTGGCATGCGGATGCGGCTCCACCAAACCCGGTAAATGCGTCGTATACTAATTTCGCATTGCCGATATCGTCGTAGATGAACGCATCGTTATACAGCGAAAAACAGTCAGGTATCGCGATTCCGCCAGGGCATGGCATGCAATACCCGCATTTTGTACACGGGATTTTCATCTTCTCCCGGTAGACATTTTTTATTTTTTCGTATACCGCAAGCTCGTCCGGAGTAAGCGATGATGCAGTTCCATGATTTGTATATCCCAGGTTGTCTTTGAGTTGGCCCATGGTGCTCATCCCGGACAGCACAACGGTCACCTCCGGGTGGTCCCATACCCATCGTAACCCCCATTCCGCCGGTGTCCGTGATGTCCCGGTTTCTGCCCAGATTTTTTTCATTGCCCCTGCCTGTTTCGTCAGCGTTCCGCCGCGGAGCGGCTCCATGACAACGATATCAAGGCCCTTTTCATGTGCATAGCGGAGCCCTTCTGTCCCGGCCTGGTATTCCTCGTCCATGTAGTTGTACTGGACCTGGCAGAACGTCCAGTTATACGCGCAGGTTATCTCCTCGAACAGGCAGAGATTATCGTGAAACGAAAATCCCGCGTACCTGATACGGCCGTCTTCGATTGCCCTGTCAAGGAATTCGGTCACGTCAAGGTCAAGTACCTGGTTCCAGGTCTTTTTCATGAGCCCGTGGAGGAGATAAAAGTCGATATGATCGGTCCCGAGCCGCTCCAGTTGCTCATCGAGAAACCGGTCCATGTCCCTGGGTTTCTCCACGGCCCAGACGGGCATTTTTGTGGCGATATTGACCTTCTCCCGGTATCCACCCGCAAGGGCACGCCCGAGAAATGGTTCACTTTCGCCATTATGGTACACGTAGGCCGTGTCAAAATAATTCACACCCCGTGAAATGGCATAATGCACCATTTCGGTCGCTTTTATCTCATCAATATGGCAGTCAGGGGTCTGGGGCAGCCTCATGCACCCAAACCCAAGTATTGAGAGCTTCTCCCCCGCTTTTTTCATTCTACGGTATAACATGCACCTGTCACGACTCCCAGAGTTTGGTTCAGAGGTTGGGTTACAGCCCTGTTTGTCCCCACCCTTGTATCTTTTTTCTGCTTGGTAATCCCACAGCAGGCCATCCTGTTTCTATCATGCATCATTTCTGCGGGAGGTGATTAAAACGGGACACCTCCACCCAATACTACCCGGTGCAGCACACGACATGCCATCACGTTTTGAGATTCTTTCCCGCCTTCCAGGCCGCACCCGTGCAGCTACCGACATCCCAGTACCGGTTATCAGGCATGGTAAGGAGGAGCGGGTTGATCAGTTTGATATCAGGATGACCATCTGCCAGGTATTTCTCTTCGGTATACGACGCGATTATCTCACCGATATAGAAGTTATTTGTCGGATTTTCGACGGTGTTTACCAGGCGGCATTCAATAGAGAGAGGGCATTCACTGATCATCGGCGCTGACTTAAGGTCACCGTAAAAAATATCAAAGAGTCCAGATTTATCAGTAGATTTACCTGATACAAGCCCGCAGTAATCCGTTTTTTCCATCATTTCAACCGAGGGAATATTGATGCTAAAGGTTTTGTTTTCCAGGATCCCCTTGTTCGTATAGTGATGTTTTCCGACACCACAACCGATCATGGGAGGATTCGCGTTCACCCTCGACACCCAGCCGAGTGTCATAAAATTCGGTCTTCCACCCACGTTCACTCCAAGAAGGGTGACCGGCATCGGGTACATAAACACGTTTGCTTGGTAGCGTACTTTGTTCACCACGAGACTTCACCTGTATAGTTTGTGTTCGTTCCCGGGATATGGTAATGCTATCGCCTTATAACCAGGACACCTGGGTAGATGTTCTTTGAATACGTCTGCCGGTACCCCGGTACCAGGAAGGATAAAAAAAAGGAAAATTGCAGGAAACCGCCTTGGTGCCGTTATAATTTCTTTCCTGCGCAGATGGCAATTCCAAGTCCCGCAATAATTGCAGCCAGAACAATAACCCCCGAAGGTAGCGGGGCTTTTGTGGTCGGGACCGGTGTGGAAGTCGGGACGGGGTTCAGGGTCGCATAGAGGTTTACTTTCTCACCCTGGGCTGGGTATTGCGTGATTGGTGCGTTAAATGTCGTGTATCCAGGCATCTGGACACTGTAGGTCTTGTAAGGAGTCCCTGTTACGTAGACCTGCACGGTTAAGGTACCTTGTGCGATCTGCCCTTCGTTGGTCGTATCAAAGAAGACCGTCGCTCCATTGACATTGCAGTTCACCACGTACCAGCCGATATCCCCTCCAATGGGTTGCATGGGAGTCGTAGGAGCTACCTGATTTAAGGTCGCATAGAGGTCAACCTTTTCACCCTTTGCCGGATACTGGGTGATTGGTGCGTTAAATGTCGTGTATCCAGGCATCTGGACGGAATATGTTTTGTAGGGTGTCCCGGTCGAATAGACCGGTACGGTCAGAGTACCTTGGGCGATCTGTCCCTGTAAAACCCCGTCGAAATAGACATTTGCGCCATTTACATTACAATATACCACGTACCACCCTTCGTTGCCGCCAATCGGTGCAGCTGCGGAAACAGCCTGTGCCCCCGCAAGCAATGCCAGCAGGACAACCAATAATGAAATCCATTTTTTTTGCATCAGGATCAACTCTTGTAACTCTGACTGAGAGTGATTAGTATAAAAACTGTCCCGGTTGATAAGAAAGGTACATTGAATACGGGTAATAAAAAGGCAGATGGACGGTATTTGTCATAATCCAGTACCAGAACCTGATGGTCCAATAATTATCCTTGTTGGTCACCAGGTTTTATCTGAATCGGCACATTTTTCTTCTCACTTCAACGAGACTATCTATCCGATACAACTGGTTAGCCGGTGCCGGCACCATGGAGACCAGACCAGTGACCAACATGTCAAACAACGGGAGAGCTGCCCCGGGGCTCGCAACCTCGCGTGCTGATGCATTCAGCGAATCTGTAATCAGGGAGATGACCCGCCTTGCAATACAGCACAAGGCGATCAACCTTGCACAGGGATTTCCTGATTTTTCATGCCCTGATGAGTTGAAACAGGCGGCCTGCTACGCGGTGAACGCGGATATCAACCAGTATGCGATAACCTGGGGAGCGCAGGACCTCAGGGAAGCACTCGCCGCCAAGGTGAGCAGGTATAACCACATGGAATTTGACCCGGCGACCGAGATCACGGTCACCTGCGGCTCAACAGAGGCAATGATGGCATCCATGCTCGCCCTGATCTCCCCGGGAGACGAGGTGGTTGTCCCGGAACCGTTTTACGAGAATTATGGCCCGGACGCGATTATATCAGGTGCAACACCGAGATATGTCCCAATTGCCGACAATGCCCCGGTTGATGAAGAAGCCTGGAAAGAGGCGTTTTCAGAGCAGACCCGCGCAATCATTATCAATACCCCCAATAACCCGACAGGAAAAGTTTTTTCAGCAGAAGAACTGCGATTTATTGCCGATCTGTGTATCGACCATGACGTGATCGCGGTCACCGACGAGATTTATGAGCACATCCTCTATGACGGCCGGAAACACGTCTCAATCGGGTCACTTCCCGGGATGGAGGACCGGACGATTACCATCGGTAGTTTTTCGAAGACCTATAGTGTCACCGGGTGGAGAGTCGGCTATACCCTTGCCTGTGAGGCATTGTCAGTGAGGATACGAAAGATTCATGATTTCCTCACGGTAGGTGCCCCGGCACCCCTGCAGGCAGCCTGCACCGTCGCCCTCTCGCTCCCGGAGTCATATTATCGTGGCCTGGCACGGTTATACAACTCAAAGCGCCAGAAACTGTTTAAAGGACTTTCTGAGGCAGGTTTCCGGTGCCGTCTCCCTGAGGGGGCTTATTATATTTTTACTGAAATCAGTGATTTCGGAATATCTGATGTGGAATTTGCACGGTACCTTGTTGAGAAAGGCGGTATTGCAGCGGTACCGGGGAGCTCATTCTACCATGAAGGTGGCGCGGACAGGCTTCGGTTTACCTTCTCAAAAAAAGACGATACCCTTGATGAAGCATGCCGCAGGCTCAGGGAACTCAATATCCCGGGTTGATTGAATTCATCAGGTGAACATATCAGCAGTTCTGGACAGGGCACGTTGCGACAGGGGACCCGGAGAGGACTACCAAAAGGTACGCATAACCTGCAACCATGCAAATTTTTATTTCCATGCATGCAATAATTCCGAAAGAGATTTTTGTTACCGTGCGGAGTTGAAAAAATTGGCGATCGATCCGGTTTGTGGAATGAATGTGAACGAAACGCGTGCAGAAAATGAAAGCGTCTACAAGGGGATTAAGTATTATTTTTGCTCGGTAGTATGCCGCGAGGAATTTGACCGTGACCCGGACGCCTACATGTATGCAGACCCCGATGATCTCGAGGCTGATTATCGCGACGAACCATTCGATGCTGATGATTAAATGAAATAATACAATAAAAAATTACGAAAACCGGTCTGCACCAGTTTTTTATTCTTTTTTATCCATCCGGGCTGCCAGTACGCCAATTACCAGCACACCAATAAGAATGGCCGGACTAAGACCTGACGCTTTGGTAGGAACCGGTGTCGCCGTACCCGGGACCGGGGACGAAAACGGGCTCTGTGTTAGTACGGGCACCGGTGTTGCAGGGACGGCAACAGGTGCTGAAATCGTCTGGACTGATCCGGGGACTGTTTCCCCTGCGTTATTTTGCTGGACTACCTGGAGGAGGTTCACACTGGATACGCTTGACGGAACATTGCCGGTCACGGATGCTGATACTGTAACGTCATCGCTGTCCGGGTAGGATAGCAGGAAACCGTTGATAAATGCTGTGTTACCTTTTACGGGGATTACCGCGGCAGGAATACTGTTCACCATTACCTGCACGTCCCACTGGGGTTCAGCCAGTCCGGTTGTCAGTTGCAACTGGTTTCCAATGATAAAGGTTGTCGTCCCCTGCGGGATAATCGCAATAATTGCGGTTACCGACTGTTGTGCTTTAGGCTGCAGCGGTGTTGCTGAAGGGTTGAGTTCAGACTGCTGGATCTGGAACGTCGCAGAGACCGGCATAACCAGGGCAAAAATGACCATTATCACAGCACCACAGAGAATGAACGGATTATGAAAGATCTGCTTCATGGTTTACAAGACGCTATCTTAACCTGTACAACGAAATACATTATGATGCAGACACGGCAGAACGATGATGCAGCCAGTGTATGAGTGGGAAATGATGGGCGAATGCCGTGTATCCATCGTGGAGGACAGATCTTTATGGGGCACTTTGTGAGGGGAGACGTAATTATTGCACAGGTCCCGTGTTTCGGGAGGTCGGGGGCAAAACTCCGTCCGGTAGTTGTAATTGGAAGCGACCGGAATCAGGAACTTCTCGTCGTCCCGGTCAGCAGCCAGCCCTCAACTGATTCGCCGTCGTTCCCCCTTGCCCTTGACGATTTTTTAGAGGGGGGCCTCGATATGTTCAACGAAAGTTATGTCCTCATTTCTCACGTCAGTACCATTCACCCCAGGGACGTTGTCGGAAAGCGGGGCCGGCTGACCAGCGAATATATCAACCTGGTAATTACACAGGTCACTCCTGGAACATCCATTAAGAAACGACGATAACATTTTGGTAAAAATACGACAACACTAAATGCAGGAAATCAGCGATGGCGTTTCAATTACCGAAACACTCACCTTTCAGGTTTTATTATTGCAATGCTTCTTCTTATTAACGCGGTTGCTGACTGACTTCAACACTATGTGGGAATTATTGTAATCAGGGTACCATCCGACTGACCCAATCCATAGAATACCCACCTGTTCCAGGTAACTAAAACGAGGCTGTGAATATCTGCCAGGCAATAATATTTCCCAGAATTGTTGTCAAATTCGTTTGATTGGGTTCATTCTTATGCGATAACGCCGCAAAAAATTCCGGTCAAATGATCTGGGATTTATAGTATGAGACGCAAAAAATGGAATTGGTAGAAATCATGATAAAAACGCATGTAATAGGATTTTTATGCCTTGTTATTCTCGTTGCCTGCCTGGTTAGCAGCGGATGTACCACAAATCAGAATACCCAGGGGTCTGCTCAAAATACCCCTGCACAGGTGACTACACCTCTGCAAACCACCAGTTCAGCAACCACTCCGGTACCAACAGGTACTTCCATGACGCCGACCAGTGTCCCGGCGGCTATGGTATCAGCAACACAAAACCCTGATGATGGCAGTTTTAAAGTTACTCTCAATTCAGCTGAAAAGAAAATGTCACTTGGCGGGGGCAGTCCAAAACCAGGTAATATCATCCTTGTTTTGGATGTTACCATCAGGAATAATGATAAAATTAACGATTTCGCATATTCTGATGCATCATTCAGAATTTTAGATAGTTCAAAAAATGGATCATGGCGTCCCGCAAATACTACTCAATTTGGGAGGGGTTTGAATTTCCCACTTGTACCGGGATCTATTGCATCAAACACGGAAAAAACAGGACAGATCGCGTTCGTGGTTTCAGAAAACTCCACTGCTTTCAAATTTTCGGTTGTTGATTCGCAAGGAAAGGTCCTGACAACCATGAATACCATTACGGTCTCATGAAGGGGTAACAATTCCTGTTTTTCCCTTTTTTTCGAACGATTAATTCCCAAAAAGAGAGTTGAACGACGTCCCTCTAAAAAATTAATACTCCCTGAGCGGGTACCCTGCGGCACGGGCAATCCATTTTACGCCGTAATACAGGAACGGAGTCGCAACGAGTATCGTGACAACGTTGACGAGTACATTGTGCGTGACTGAATAGAGATAATCACCCAGAATAACCGCAATAACGACCGATATTAACAGGACAACCAGTTCAAGCCGTTCCATTCTGTTCACCATGTACCCGTTTCCCGTATGTATCCATCCATATTCTTACGTATAACACGAAAGGTCTGCTGGTATGGCCGGGGAACCACCAGTACCCATGCCGGGTATTTACCGTGATTTTGCCTGCACTCTCGGTTCTATCAGGGTCCAGATCCAGTCCGCCATCTCACGGATGTTCTTGGTCTGGATATACACCTCGCCAGGCCCGGTTATTTCGGTTACAAATCCTTCGCCACCCAGGACCGTCTCTTTCAGCCCGCCGAATTTTGTTACCTTGTACTCGCACGTATCGCTGAATGCGACAAGGTGGAAATTATCAACGACCAGTTTCTCACCTGCTGCAAGTATGTGTTTGTCGATAGCACCGAAGGTGTTGATAAACAGGTTCCCGGTCCCGGTTACCTTAATCATAAATAACCCCTGCCCGAAAAGTCCCTTGGTAAAGCCCTGCCATTGCACATCGAGAAGAACTGTTGCATCTGACGCAACGAATGCCGATTTCTGGATGATAAACCCATGATCAGGTCGTATCTCCAGCTTGTCAATATCCCCGATCGGTGCTGCAGAGAATGCAGCCTCCCCGGGCCCTGATGTAGCCGTGAAATCATTGACAAAAAATGACTGCCCGCCGAGCAGCGTCATTCCAAGCGAGCCAAAAAAACCTTTCTCACGTTTCCTCGTCTTTACCTCGATAGTAGGCTGCATGTAGGTCATTGAACCCGCCTCGGCTGTGATAGCTTCCCCGGGACCGAGGGTTACAACAAGAAGGGAATAGGCAGGCTGGTAACGGATTTCATACTTCATGGTTATCTCTCCTGTGATGGTCTGGAGGACACATAAGGATAACGTTCCTGAAACATGTGGCTGCAGGGCAGTTTCCCGTCATGCGTTTCCGGGATACCATCCCATACCGCATCATCTGTCCAGAAGTGACAGCACCGCGACATAGAGGGCGGTTACCACAGGGCCCATTGACTACCTGATAATTTAAACGTCAGGGCCTCCTGATATACTCTAATGGACAGGAATATTACCCGGAACCAGAAAGACACAGACCCGGCCCCAGGTAAAGGGAGCAGCCAGGAAGAGACACCTGAGGCACGTTCCGAAAGGTACCGGAGAAAGGTAGAGGCCCTGAACGACTGTATGCTTGAATGACAATGCAGTCCGGAAGAACCCCCGAAACTACCCCTGGAACGGCGGGAAAAAGGTCTGAAAAAAACGGCGGAATCGTTAATGGCGCTGCAATGAATAAGCAATTGCAGTTTATTCCCTGCCCGGGGGATTCACGTTACCGGCTCTGATGAAACCATCTCAAATCTGTCTTGCAGATTAGATTAGTCCAATAGTTAGTCACGCTCCCGGGACTCCGCCCCACCGCTGTGGCAACACCTGGTTGGGATAGGGAATAATCTCCAAATCCCTGAAATTTTCTGGAATTCCTCTATTAAACCCTGTCAATGAATACCTTATCTGGGGTTGAGCAGTGAGAGTTAAAAATCCCTCATGTCAACGTATTCCTTCTTTTTTTTTTAAATATGCTGGATTTCAACAAAGACACGTCATCTTTTTGATTTGTTATCAGACCTGGAAACGGCCAGGGTTACCTGCATGACACGTGCCGGACCACGGGTCCCACCCGGCATCAGGGTATGTACCCGGGGGGATGAAACCGGAAAACCAGAATAACCAGGAGTACCCAATTGTTTAACTAATGGACGTAATTACCGCTGTACTCCTTATTGCCACTCTGGTCCTTGGAACCGGGCTTGTCATACTCGCCTTGCGATATGCTACACTTGCCGGTGGGACAGAGTCCCGGGCACGCAAGATCTTCGAAGAATGGAGGGTGACGGCTCTCGAAAGCGAAGCCGCCGGCAGGGCAGATATGCTTAACCGTGAATGGGTGATCGAGCGGGAAAAGTCTTCAAGGGCCGAGGCGGTGAAACAGAGCAGTGCAACCATCAGGGGAAATGTAACGCAGCACCTGGTCCCGTATTTCCCTGATTTCCCCTGGAACCCGCGGGACACACGTTTTCTCGGTACACCGGTTGACCTGATCATCTTTTCTGGATTATCAGAAGAAAAGGAGCTGGATGGCATTATTTTTGTCGAAGTAAAAAGTGGAAAAACCGGGGCCCTTTCTGAAAGCCAGAAGAAAGTCAAGCGATATCTTGAAAACGGGGGCCGTGTTACATTTTACCAGATCCACACCGGTTCCGGCACAGATACACCCATTTAATGTGGCAGGGGTTCAATACACCTTTTCAGGAGAGGAGAGACAGGTATGAGTATTGAGATCCGGCTGGCGGATGAGGACGATGTACCGGTAGTGACCCTTACTGGAAGACTTGACGGGTTCGGTGCACAGCAACTGGAGGAGGGACTGAAGGAGATTGTGAGGGACGATACAAGATCGGTAATTTTCAACCTTGGCGGGGTGGACTACCTTTCAAGTGCCGGGATCCGTGTGCTCCTCGGGCTGAAGAGAAGGCTGAAACTACGGGACGGGACACTTGCCCTGATTAATGTCAGGGATTTCCCAAAGAACGTGCTTGAAATGGCCGGGTTCCTGAAAGTCCTCGATATTTACCCCACGCTCCAGGAGGCGCAGGTTGCCTGCCGGGTGAAACCCAGCGAGGAGGGGCTCCTGTTCGGTGTCAGGCACCCGTCTTTCATGGTTGACGGGATCACCTTTGCAATAGAACCGGGTTCGCCGAAAACGGCCTCGCTTATCGTGACGGGAGACCTCAAAAAAGTCCTTCAATCGACCATTACCCCACAGGACATCAGGACACTCGGGTTTAAGGAGGCGGATTATTCGCTTGGTCTCGGGGCACTGGGAAAGGATACGGAGGATGCAATGCCACTGATGGGGGAGATGATCACGCTCCACGGTTCGATGGTCTACGTCCCGACTGACGGTCATTTTACCCCGGATTTTTTTACACCGGTGAAGGAAACAGGCGAAGTAAAAATCTTCACGGGATTTAATGTGCGACTGTCCGGTCCGTTTCACGAGCTGTTCACCTTCGAGACTACCCGGGAGAACGGGGTGTCTCTGGCAGAGATCTACTCGGCAATATTTACCCTGGCACGGACAAGAAGAACAGATTTCCAAGGCATTATCAGCCTTGTCATCTGGGGGGTCGTGGAAGGTGTGGTCAGTTCTGAGATCACGCATTCCCCCCTGAAAGAACGAGCCCCGGCGAACGACAAATCGATCATGGACCCGGAAAATTACGACGACTGGAATGACACGAACAGGGAACCCAGGTACCGCGGGGACACTCTCGTGAGTTTTGGGTATGGCATCGATTTATCAGGCAACCTCTCCACATTCTCTTCAAAAGACCTCGACGCACTCCATTATATCCACCCGGCAAACAGGGAAACCATGACCATGTACCTGCATAATCACGGTGTTGTTTTCCGGAATACCCCCTTCGACCTGAAATTCGAACTTTCGCGACAGATAAAGACTATCGCGGAGGACGGGGAATTCGTTGATATGCGCCACCTGTTAGACGATACACGGCTCCGCAAGGCAAAAATCGGGGTCTCCTATATCACCTCGTTAGAACGCCGGGAATAAACCCGTACACCAGATAAAAGACTTATACAATTTCTATTTCAATTTTATTTTTACCGGTACTTTCCGGCCTCTAATCAGGTTGAGGTCCGCGGTTCAATGCATTTCAAAGAGATCTTAGCCAGGTAAGGAATGTGTACTCGGTATCCCTCCCATGACGGGTAATAGCTCACGGGATTTAGCTCATGAAAAAATTCCATCACCCTCAAGCGTCACCTGGACTCACGCGGGGGCAGGGATTAAGCCTAGCATGTAGAGGGCAATGAGGATTAAAAGAAATGCAAAAATTACCGATAGTTTCCTGGCAGGAATGTGGTTTGCAACATGTACGCCAATAATAGTAAACGGGATAGTTACAACAACAATAATCCCCCAGAACAGCAGGTTCACGTACCCGAGGGAGAATGGCGGGAGACCCTGTACACCGACCCCATTAACAATATACGCAATTGTGCTCCCGGTAGAGGAGAACATGATACATGCCGAGGAGGTTGCCATTGCTTCATGCACCGGCACCCCGAAAATACAGACTAAAATCGGGAGGATGATAAGCCCTCCTCCAATCCCGATGATCCCGGATACCATGCCGAATAAAAAACCTGCAATACTCCAGTAAATCCATGGTATTCTCTTCTTTCCCCAGTCCTGGGGAAGGGGCAGTACCATTCGTATGGCGGATATGATGAGGAACAGGCCAAAAAGGATTTTTAACGGCCCACCAGGGACGTGCGTGGCGATTGATCCCCCGATAAGTCCCCCGATAATGCCGGCACTGCCGATCAATACCACGATTTTCCAGATAATTGACCGTTCTTTGGCGTGTTCCCTGGTATTTACAGCCGATATTACCAGTGCAATGGCAACGGATGTGCCAAAAGCGACACGGACGGCCATGTCCGTACCATACCCGTAATGGGTAAGCATCCAGTACATGACCGGGTTATCAAGATACGAACCGGCAAGGCCGAGGAGCCCCGACGAAAAACCAGCGAGAACCCCGGTAATTACGAGTATCGTAGCTGCCAGCCAGGGTTCAATCATGGAGTCCGACCTGATGATTTACCGGCGGCCAGGTCTTCATCCAGCGGGAGTTCATGACCTGTATATAATCCGGCTATAAAGATTCCGGCCACCCTTCGAATTTAAAGAGAGATGAAATGTCGATGACGATAATAGTTATCCCCCCGCCCGGGGACCCGGACAGTATGGCGCCAGGTACGCCAGCCGGTAAATGCCAGGAGGATCCAGCCATGACACGGTGAAAACGGTGCATCGTTTCCATCGCCGGTGTGACGGGTAAATGCATTAACCCGGTCCTCAAAGATCGCTATTATGAGCGCTCCGCCCCAATGCTACACTGATGAGAGAGCCCCCGGTAAAGACCACCCTCTTCTGGTGCGACCTGTGCAATGTTCCGCTTATCGGCAGATCATGCAGTTGTGGCTCCAGTTGCCGGGCGATAGAGCTCCTCCAACCCTACGATGTCCGTCCCGCACTCAGGGCTGACAGGGAAATGATTCAATCCCTCGTCTCCGGGCAGTTCGGTGATGTACCACTCCCAACAATTGTCCTCCTCAATAAAGCCGGGGGCCTTGACAGGAATGACCTGGTTATTGTCAACGGCACCCGTTTCGGCTGGCTTTCCTTCGACCCTGTTTCAAGGATGTGCAGGTTCGATGTCACCCCCGAGGCCCTCCCGTTTGTCCTGCCTTACGCCACCAGGGGGATCATCGACCTCGAACAGGCCGGGGTCCTTTCCGGGGACCGTGATACCCGGGGCAGGATCGGGGGGAAACGTTTCACGATTACAACTAGTGTCCCGGACGGCACCGTGATAGTGAAATACCGTGGACGGTTTGGAACGGCGGTGCTGAAAGACGGGTCACTGCGAGTAAAAGAAGTAATGCCGGTCACCCCATTGAGGCCGAAGGACCCCGAATGGACAGAAGCAGTCGCAAGGAATACGTACCACCTGAAAAACCTTGAACGGAACGCGGTCCGCTCAATAAAACAGCATATGAACGATCGCCCGGTTGTAAATGTCTCATTCTCCGGCGGAAAAGACAGCACTGCCGTCCTCCTGCTGGCCAGGAAAGCCGGGGTGCATGATGCATTCTTCCTCGATACCGGCATCGAATTCCCGGAGACGATCGAGTTCGTCCGTTCGATGGGCGTTGCGGTGATCCGGAAGGCGGGCGATTTCTGGGCAGCCGTAGAAAAAGCGGGGCCACCCGCAAAGGACAACCGCTGGTGCTGCAAGCTCCTGAAACAGAACCCGCTCCGGCTCCACCTTGAAACTACCGGGCCCTGTGTAACAATACAGGGTAACCGGTGGTACGAGTCCTGGAACCGTGCCGACCTCGAACTTGCTGTCCAGAACCCCCTAAACCCCCTCCAGCTGAATGTTTCCCCGATCCGGAACTGGAGGGCGCTCGAAGTGTTCCTCTACCTCTGGTGGCAGGGGGCCCCCATCAATCCTCTCTACGAAATGGGGATTGAACGGATCGGGTGTTACCCGTGCCCTTCAATGCTCGAGAGCGAGTTCTCGAAACTCGGGCGGATTCACCCCGACCTGATGGCCAGGTGCACGGATTTTCTTACCCGGTGGGCAGAAAAGAAGGAACTTCCCCCGGAGTATGTAACCTTCGGGTTGTGGCGCTGGAAAGGACTGCCCAACAAGATGCAGGAACTATGCCGGCAGCACAATATCCCGCTCCGTGAGACAGCTGACGGTGTTGTAGTAGCATCGCAGTCAGCGGTCCCGGCTGCCCGGTCCGGGGAAAAAGCCCGGATATCCCCAGCCCCGGGTAAATCACCCGTTCCAAGGCAGGAAACGAGGACCATGGGGAAGATTAGTGCAGCCCGGGGTGGAAAAGTTCAGGCAGGCCACCTCATGGTAAAAGACCACCAGCAAAAGAGTCATCAGCCAGGGGCAGCTGGTCCAAAGGCCGGTCGACCGGGAGATGAAACAGGCAATGTTCCCGGTGAGATCCAGGCAACTTCCCTGGCAAAACACGACATAACTGAACCCACGGTTCGGGGAGAGAGAAACGCTGTTGAAACTCCGGGTCCACAGATGGTGGAACCAGCCATGTATCCCGTGGGAGAGGAGGACTTTTTTGAAGAGGTACGCCGTGATTTCTCCCTCCTGACCGATATCATTTACCTGGACAGTGCCTCGATGGGCCTCTCACCTGAGCCGGTGCTCCAGGTAATGCTTGAATATGAGCGGAATTACCGTTCAAACATCGGGAAAAATGCGCACCGCCTGTCAGGGATTGCTACACAGCGGTACCACCACGCCCACGAAAAGGTTGCTTCGTTCCTCGGCGGATCCACTGGTGAACTTGTTTTTACAAAAAATGCGACTGAAGCCCTGAATATCGTGGCCCACGGAATATCGTGGCAGAAGGGGGACCGCATTATTACAACAGTCCTCGAGCACCACTCCAACCTTCTGCCATGGAAAGAGACGGGAGTCCTTGGAACAACCCTTGAGGTACTTCCGGTGGGCCCGGACTACCTGCCGGACCTGTCGGCCCTCGACGAATTGCTGGACAGGGGTGGCGTTACACTGGTTGCGGTTACCCATGCATCCCATGTACTCGGCGTAATTACCCCGGTACGGGAGATCGCCCGCGCCTGCCATGAACACGGGGTACTGCTACTCGTTGACGGGTCACAGTCTGTCCCGCATATTCCTGTCAGCGTAACGGAACTGGAAGCAGACTTCTTCTGCTGTTCCGGCCATAAAATGCTCGGCCCTACCGGAACGGGCATCCTGTGGATGAAAGAACCCGGAAGCCTGTCACCATCGATGTTAGGGAGTGGAATGGCAGAAACACTGACTTCCACCGGGTATATCACGGTCAATGGGTACCAGCTGTATGAAGCGGGAACCCCCAATATTTCCGGGGGTATAGGCCTTGGTGCAGCAGTTGACTACCTTGCCAATATCGGGATGGAAAGGGTCAGGCGCCACGATATCCACTTAACGACCCGCCTTATTGACGGCCTGAACGGCATCGAAGGTGTCCGGGTGTTCGCCCCACCGGAACCCACAAAGCGGGTGGGGGTCATTTCATTCAATATCGGGAGCATTGACCCGGATGATGTCGCCCGTTACCTGGATGAAAACGCAGATATCATGGTAAAATCAGGCCTTCATGGATGTGTGCCGCTCATGGAGGAACTGGAACTTCCAAAAGGCACAGTACGTGCCAGTCTGGCTCTTTTTAATAGTGAGTACGACGTGGACATGCTCCTGACGAGCGTCGCAGAAATTGCCAGGGGAATGTAGACCAGGGGCTGCCCGGTTTTTTACAGACCCTCATTCATTCACCGTCCAGAACACTGGGGAAACGTTCATCTTCAGGGACACCTACCTCCACTCAATACGTGATCCGATATGCCTGGGCCCATCCAACAGGATGACGGCAGGTTAGCTGGAGCAAGTGGCCGTCAATGGCCCTTAATCCTCGCTGCAAGCGGGTTTAATCTCCTGTTTGAATATTCATGGCGTGCTGCGGACAGCATTCTACAGGCCCCCATGCTCCTTGCGGCCCTGTTTATCTTCAATGCGACCGGTATGCGCAGGTTATTACAACGGCCTGAACATCTGATGAAATAAAAAAGATACCTGGACTGGACCTGAAAACCTACCGGACCCGGGTTCACAGGAACTATCATTATCCCGAGTTATTTTCTTTGCAGGACGGTTGTATCCACTTTTTATACTCTTATGGTATCAAGGATAACCCTCCACCGGGTCCCATGCAGACCTACCGTGGTCCAGTAATTCTCCACGGTCCCAGTCGTCTTTGTGGTGGTATCATGCACCAGATATGTTCCCCTGCCGGAATCCGCAGAAAGTACCTGGTTAATAAAGCTGGTCATATCGGGCCGGGATATAAAAGGAGGATCCAAACGGGAGTTCATCCCGACCTGTGAGGTGTTCGTTGCATAGATAATCCGTCCATCCATCTGGATTACCGTAACCTCATAGATACGGTTGTCCAACAAAGGGACGATAGCACCAGATAACAGGCTTTCCGGAAGGAAGGGCACCGATAGAAGGCCGATAACGGTCCCGTTTGCGGACCGTACCGGGTGAACAACAGCTGATGCATTGAACCCTTCCAAGGTTTTAAATTCATCTGAAAGGGCCGGGTTACCTGTTGAAAGCACCTTCAGGATGTGCGACTGGTCCGAGACGTTGTCCCCAATGACAGCCTGGTACCTGGCGGGCATGACTGCTGCGATTGTCCCGTCATTTGCAACCGTCACGGCATCAATAACCGCTGGAGATGCTGCAAGGTGTTCAAGGGCGTTATTGGCCACATTCCCTGAAATTCCGGAATACCCTAGTGTTCTGGCAGCACCAGATATATTTCGGTCGAGTGTTTCCAGCGAGAGGTTCACCTGCACCCCGATCCGGGAGAGGAGCAATGGCATTATCGTGGTATCATTAGTCCCGGGAATAGTCCCCGGTTTACTTACCTGGTGTACAGGTGCAGGGGGGGCTATTGTAGTCCCAAGGGTAATCCATCCGGCTTGTTGCCATTTTTCCTGTTTCACCTGGCTGGTACACCCCGCAGTATAGAGAGAAAGTGTGATAAGAGTGATGATAATGAAACCCTGGATCCATCTCATAGGTTCCCGTTTTATCTGTAACAGTA
>JBAXTR010000139.1:0-6155 GCA_037130095.1 Methanomicrobiales archaeon | reverse complement strand
ATCGCAAGGTCGAGAACAGGGTGGTCGTCAAGGGTTGTAAGGGGGATACCGAGCTCCCTGGCCCTCATCGCTGCCTGGAATGAGGTCGGGACACCAGTGACTTCAAGGCCGTCCCTGACCTTCAAAGACAACTTTTGCATGGCGAAGAGGACTGTCGAACCAGTTCCAAGTCCGATTACCATACCATCTTCTACCATCTCCGCCGCACGAATCCCTGCCGCCTGTTTTCCCAAATCCGGTGCGAGTGCATCCATGATAATCCGGTTATCTCTCATAATATCCATATGTTTTGACCGTGTCGATCCATTATCACCGGTTTATGATGGAGTCCGCAACTGCCGCACGGGAACCACGTGAAAATGCGAGTATATAAACTAATTCTGATTCTGCCTTGCATGTACCATAATTTTAATCAATTCACGGGCTGACGTTCATGAAGATGCCGGGAAAGAGACCTGAACTGGCTCAAAAACGACACCTCAATCTCTGTGTCGTGGTTGTCCTTCTATTGATGATAGTGGTATCTCTTTCAGCAGTGGCAGCAGATGACTCCATTTCACCTTCCTGCAGTGATGTCGACCAGTTTGGGAATCCGATCTGTCCTATTCTCCAGCCGGTTGATCCTTTTATCACAGTGCAGGGGAACAATATAGAAATTTTGGGGAATTTCACGGGATTTAACGGTCCCGTCGGACAGGTAAAGGGCCTTGCCCAGTTATTACTGGGAAACGGGACAAGATTTCTGGAAATAGCAGGCTCCGGAGTAACTGGAAGCATCAACCAGACCCGTCACGCAGGGGATTATGTGGCTCCGGGAAATAATGAACCTGAAACCGCTACGGAGTCCTCCAGACCGGAAGAAATTCCGGGAATAAAAGGCCGGATGATAGAACTGGCAGAGGTAGCAGGGCTCGGAATGAAAAGCAGTATCAACCAGACCCTGCACGCAGATGAATATTCCAGTCTCACGGCCTCGGATCAGAGTATTCCCACAGAAATCATTGAAGAAGGAGAGGATGACGTGCCTGCACCAAATATTCTTCGTGTCACTTATGCCAACATCATCCGCAGCGTCCTCCAGTTTATGGATATATCCCCCCGTGCCATTAAGGGAAGTCTCCGGAACTATTCGGCAGGGAACAGGTCAATATGGACAAACAGGTCTGCTGACGACCTTATTGGCTCCCCGCTTTATGCACCGGACCCTGATGAACGGTTCCTGCCAAAGCCGGAGCTTCCGGTTACCCGTTTAATTAAGAACGTAACACCCAATCTCTCACAGCTGCTGGTAACCAGTCCCGCTCCTGGAGCAACTATCCCCGTCAAGCCTGTACCAACCCCTGTACCAGCTCCCGTATTCAATCTCTCAGTTGATTCTGACCCGGAAGGGGCACTCATTGTGTTAAACGAAAACCGCACCGGCACCACACCGTTTATTATGACCGGTCTCGAACAGAAGACCTACACCCTGACACTCACCCGTTCAGGGTATCTCGTCTATCGTGAAGTAGTAACCCTGGATTCAGATAAGGCACTTGATATTCCACTCACACCTTCCATGGACGCACTGTTTGTTACCCCTGGAAAATCGACAAGCCAGAACAAGTACGGCGGCATCTATGTGACTTCTTTCCCTGACCAACTTCATCTCACCATTGACGGAGTTGAAGTCACGGGGGGGACACCGTTCCTTTATTATGGGCTCCCTGAAGGGCTCCACACCATCCAGGTAGAACGAACTGATAAAGGGAGTGGCCCGGCCACCTATTCGCGAAGTGCCTTTGTGTACCATGATACATTGACAACATTCAATATCGACACCGAGGAGGTCCTCCTGGTAAAAAGAGTCTCAATCAGTCCCGGGCCATTTTCAGGGGCCGAATTCACCATAAATGGTAAATACCCGTCAGGAAGGCTCCCTGCAACAATCAGCACAGGCTGCCCTGGTTCGTTCATCAGTGTCAGGAAGGGGGATTCCTACAACTCTTTCCTTGTCCCCTGCACGAACCAGGATACCGAGATATTGAATCTTGCTACTAACCAGGAACCCCATCCACCACTATTAATCAGTTCAGCTCCAGATGGAGCAGAGATTTTTATGGACGGGTTCAGGACAGGGTACCTGACCCCCCATACATTCAATGATGTCTCGGCAGGGCTTCACCGGATCATGGTATCGAAGCCAGGCTGGTACCCGAACGAAGAGATCGTAACTGTCGAGATAAGGGGTACCAACACAACCCCCCAGAAGGTATTCTTTCCCATGGAGAATTATGGTGAAGGGACGATCGTGGTTGACAGTCTTCCGCGGGGTGCCGCTATCTACTTAAACGGCTGGTCATCTGGTGAGATTACCCCCCATACTTTTGATCATATGAAAATCGGATTTTACGAAATCATCGTCCAGATGGGATCGAAACCATGGATTGAACAAACAGAACTAACCCCTTCAAAGGTCAGTAAAGTTGTTGCGGATTTTAATATCTGACAAAAATAATCCGATCATCTGGAGAGGTTACAGATCCCCCCTGTCGTTTCGCTATGCACAGAACAGGGACTGTAATTCAGTATCTGCATCGAAGGCCGTGCAGTCGAGGGTGATAGGCGTGATAGAAATGTTGCCTTTCCTGATTGCATGGACATCGGTCCCCTCTTCGGCATCTTCAAGGAGCGGCCCGTTTATCCAGTAGTACGGTCTCCCTCTCGGGTCAAGCCTTTTTTCGACCCCGGTCTCGAAGAGCTTTCTTGCGAGCCGGGTCACCTCGTACCCACCTTTCACAACTGAGGGGATATTTACATTAATTACATCTGCGTGTTCAGGGAAACCCTTTTTGAGGACTTTCATGCAGACTTCTCTTACGATACGTTTCGCTTCGTCGAAACTCTGGGAGTGGTGGCGTGGGTCATCAAACTTGTCACCCTGGTCCTCCACCTGGAGGGAGAATGCTATCCCCTTGGTCCCCTGGTTAGACGCTTCAAGCGCTGCACCGACTGTCCCTGATGTCATGATAGATTCAAACGAAAGGTTTTCCCCGATATTTATCCCGCTTACGACGAGCGCTGGCCTGAGATCGAGGGCATAGAGACCTATAATGACCGAATCAGTTGGTTTTCCGCCAATGGAATATGCACGGACCCCGTTCATAATGACCGGGTTTGCCCTGATGGGTTCAAAAATTGATATCGAACGTCCGACAGCACTCTGCTGGGTCGAGGGGGCGGCGATTGTCACATCGGCCACCGGGGACAACGCATCATATGCAGCCCAGAGACCGGCTGATGTTATACCATCATCATTAGTCAGAAGGATCCGCGGTTTCATCACCCATCCCGTTGGTGGCGTTTGATGAAATAGATGTACTATAGTATGGTGAAGAGTGGATATAACGGGACTACCAGGTTAACGACCCGATAGTCTTTTTGGATCAGGACCATTCACATATCGTCAGGGTAATGTCCCTCTGCACCCAACAGGTATACGATGAAGGCCCTTATCGCAGAATATTCCATGTTCCATGACCCGGTTCTTGCACCCGAGGGAAGGGCAATGTTCACGTCACTGAAAGCGAGCTTTACGAGGTGCGGGTACGAGGTCGTGATACCGGGGCAGGGAGATTTTTTGCAGGAAATAAAAAGACTTGCACCAGGTTGTGATGTCGGGCTTGTGATCGCACCTGACCACCTGCTTTCGCGGTTTACTTCCGCAATTGAGACCCTTACCCACAACCTTGGGTGTGGAAGTATGAATGTTGCAGTCTGCGCAAACAAGAAACGTACAGGCGCGATACTGGCATCACATGACATTGCCGTACCGGTAGAACAGGAGGAAGGCCTCCGCGTAGTAAAACCAGTCAACGGCTGCGGTGCAATGGGTGTCAGGCTTACCCGTGGTCCTGCAGGCCCCGGGGAGTTTGGCCAGGAATATATCAAAGGTGAGAATTACTCCGTAAGTGTCGTTGCAAGCAGGGTAGTCGGTGAAGCATGCCTCTATTATACAGGGGAACCACCTGTTGCAATCGCACTCAACCGGCAGCATATAGAAACCGATACAGATGGGAAATTCCATTACCGCGGTGGAGAGACTCCGGCCCAACACCCGAAGGGATATGAAATCCGGGAAACCGCCATCAATGCGGTGAAGGTACTTGGCTGCCAGGGATACGCCGGGGTCGATGTGGTCGTCGCTGACCGGGTCTATGTTGTCGATGTAAACCCCCGCATTACTACCAGCATCGTGGGGATTACATCCTGTATGGATGAAGAGATTGCAGATATCCTGATCAGGGCTTCAAAAGGGATACCTATCGGGGATCTTCACTTTTCGGGTTATGCAAGCTTTGATTCCACAGGAAAAGTATTCAGCCAGCATTCCGATGATACGACTATCCAGGGGGAGTCCTGATGAATGGGAGTACAAAGGAGAGTGTGGAAAGGGTTGGGATTGATGTAGGAGGTGCACACCTGAAGGTGGTGGACCATAATGGTGTACACATCCATTACTGCCCGCTCTGGAAAGGGGCGCCGTTAAAAGAACTTCTCGTCAGGTACAATAAAGAGACCACCTCGGCCGCCGTGGTAATGTCAGGGGAACTCGCAGACTGTTTTTCATCGAAGGCCGAGGGGATTGGATTTATTGTCGACAGCGTGAAGGCTGCGTTCCCTGATGCAATCTTTTACGGGACCGATGAAGCGTTCCACAGGGTAGCAGGCCCGCAGCTTGCCGCTTCCAACTGGCTTGTTTCTGCTGATTATATCAGGGAACTCTATCCGGGTGCAGTATTTGTTGATATGGGCAGTACTACAACGGATATTATTCCAATCGGCCGCTTCGAAGCGCTGAAAGGTCTTACCGATCTTGACCGCCTCCAGCAGGGGTACCTGATCTATACCGGCCTGCTCCGTACGAGCGTCCCATGCCTCATCCGGTCTGTCCTGCTTGACGGGGTGCCGACACCGGTAAGCAGCGAGTATTTTGCCTGTTCCGGAGATGTGCATCTCGTGCTCGGACATATCAAGGAACCCCAGTATACTTCTGATCCGCCGGACGGTGTCAACCGCACCGTTGAAGCCGCTCTCCGGAGACTGGCACGGGTCGTGTGCGCCGACCTTGACGAAATAGGTGAACATGGTGCGAGAGCAATTGCGGAAACGTTCTGGAACGCACAGAAAGACCTGATTATTTCGGGTATTGAAAATGTCTGCAGGAAAGCCGGTACAGATGAAGTTATTTTTGCGGGTATCGGATCGGGGCTCATTGCGAAAAAGTTTGGGGGTACAAATCTTTCTGGAGCGCTGGGGCCTGTTGTCGATGCCCTGCCTGCATTTGCGGTCCGGGAGGTTGCGGTACGAGACTCTATATCCTGAGTATTCTTCTCCTGGTGCTATCCCTTGGCCTGACAGTCACTGCTTTTTTATTTCACTGGCCGTTTTTTTTCTTTTTCCTGTTCATCCCGATCGTGCCGTTTCTCCGGCAGCGGCCGGTGTGGAAATGTCCAGCCTGCGGTTGGACGACCGATGGAAACGAGCGCTTCTGCCCCTATGACGGGTCCCGGCTGGAAGGAGCCGGGAGTGAACATCGTCAGGGAGATGATTGAGACCGGCAGCTGGAACCCGAAGAACTCAGTTGCAGGGGGTGCAGCAAAACCACGGGAGGCGTAGTTCCTGACCGTCCCCCTGTCGATGACAATACCAAGGGCATTGATTACCCTCGCAGCACGTGAACAGCTCATCTCTTTTGAAAGTGTGACGCTAAGGTCTACAACAGGGGCACCGGTACGTGTATCAGGGTAAAATGGTGCTTTGGCAGGGCTTACCAACCCGCAGGTTCTGCACCTGAACCTTTTAACGAAAACAAAGATCTCCCGGTCCCCGCCAGGTTCGTGCAAGCTTGTAAAAAATCGCCGTTTCGTGTCGTACCCCGCTATATCACCCCTGCAGGAAGGGCATGCATCAAGCGATGTATAGGATTGACCGTCAAGGTTTGCAATACCGGCCTGGATTACGGTCGGGAGCATCGGGTGGACCAGGATTTTCCGCTTCATACGGCGCACACCGTAAGAATCCATGAATCCTGCACCAGATCACAGATCTGGTGAAAAGTTATGGAATTCCATTCCCACAACATGACCTCGATCATCATAGAAGATCATATACCC
>JBAXTR010000138.1:0-6165 GCA_037130095.1 Methanomicrobiales archaeon | reverse complement strand
TCATTAGACAGACTCCCGGAATGTGTCTCCACATCCACGTAACTCGGCTTTCTCCACCCTTGAGACAAACCGGAAATACCGCCCCTTACGTCCACATGGGCAATCATCAACACCAATCAACATGCCAAGATCCTCGGTCAGGATAGCCTGATCGTAATAGCTGTCGGCAAGAATACTCATTACCTCAATAAAGCCGGTCTTTCCGATATCGCAGGGTTCAAGCGTAAACGGATCCCGGATAATGACCTGTGAAAATCCGGGTACATGCTTGTTACCCTGTTCACAGTCTACAAATATAATGCCAGCCTGTTCTGCCATTCCATAAAAATCAAGGATATTTTTCGGGTTTGTACTAAAGATACCTGCAATCGTATCCGAAAATGTTTCTTTTGAGACAGCAAGATCTCCCATCTTCTTCCAGCCGCCCCCATGAAATAAAGTGAAATGTTCAAATGAGAACTGGATTCCTTCCTTTTTAAGCTGATTATAAAAGACAGTCCAGATAATATACGTGAACCCGAAGGCGTAAACATCTTCCTGCGAACAACAATCAATAACATCCCTAATAACCGGCATGTTCAGGACGAGTTTTCCATCTTCCTCCCTAAGGAGGTAGTAGATTTTTTTTGCATAGATACTCAACCCACGGACCCCGGCGGTACGTGCAGAAAACGCCATTTTCGGGCTGTTGATTCCTTCATGGTCAATAACAAGGAATATTTTTCGTTTCTCTCCCAGGTAATCCGACAGGATGGATTTGAGGGCTTTTATCTGGGTTAATGTTGTGACTTTGTCAAGCGGGATCCTGCTGGGCGTACCACCGGTTGTACCACTGGACTGAAGGACTTTTACAATCTCATTTTCCTGACAGGTCCTGAGATCGAAAAGTTTGAACATCTGAACCGGGATATAGGGTATATCATCCAGTTTTTGGATGGCATCGATATTGAGGCCTTGTTTAGTAAAATAATTATCAATCTGTCGGCTGTTGCGACAGGCAATTTTTAGTTGTTCCCTGATAATTTTCAGGAGATACACGTTTTTCTGTCGATCTTGCAATGAATAGGGTCCTTGGGCCACGATTGCCTCGCGGGAATTCAACTCCAGAGATATAGCAGGTTCATCATCCGGCATTATTCTAGAGCTCCATCTTTTTTCCTAACTCATTAACAATGGATGCCGAAAGCGCCTGCTTGTCCACTTTATCCGATGCATTAAGCGGGAATTCACGGACAAAATAAACCATTTTCGGGACTTTATAGGATGGCAGATTCTGTTTGCACCTTATATGAATCTCTTTTTTAAGTACTGCTTCAGGGACATCTCCAGGCTGAACAACGGCAACCACTGCCTCACCCATAATCTCATCAGGAAGCCCCAGTACAACGCAACCATTGACACCTTCAAGGGAACAGATGTACTCCTCAATCTCATTGGGGGAGATACGGTACCCCCCTGATTTGATGATGTTTTTTGCCCGTCCAATAATATAAATATATCCGTCTTCATCTATCGTGGCAAGATCCCCGGTATGGAGCCTTCCATTTTGTAAGACTCTTTGTGTTCCTACAGGATCGCCGTAGTAACCCTTCATCATATTATCGCCGCTTGCTATGATCTCTCCGGTCTCTCCAGGAAGAACCGGATTCCCGTTCTCATTGAGCACTTCAAGTCTTACTCCAGGAATGCCCCTTCCAATAGAGCCTATTTTGGACAGTACCATATTTGGAGGGAGATACGACATACGGGCCGTGGCTTCGGTGGCACCATACATCACAAAAAAAATTTTCCCCGGGAAGGCTTCTACAATCATCCGTATGTATTTGTTTGGCAACTGCCCACCGGCCTGCAGCATATACCGGAGTGTAGGCAGTTTCTCTTTTAAAAATGGAGTTTTGTTAACCAATATCTGGTAAGTGCTTGGGACACCTGCAAATCCAGTGCATGAAAAGGTATTGATATCCCGAATGACACCCCCAAGGAAAATATTGTTGGAGAGTAGGATACTCCCACCTACCCTCAGGTGGGTATGTAGTAATGATGCGCCATAACAGTAAAAAAATGGTAGTGTGGCACAAATCCGGTCAGATTTAGTCAGATCGATGTACTGCACAATTGATTCCGTATTCGCACATAAGTTCTTGTGTGTGAGCATGACACCTTTTTTTGTTCCGGTGCTCCCGGATGTGAAGATTACTACCGCGACGTCATTGTCCTCGCCACAGCGAAACTCTGCCATTTTTGTTTGTGGAAGTGTCAGAAGAAGATCATCGGTAAAAACGTTGTTATTTTCTATGATCTTTGACCGGTATTTTTTCTGAACAAATGATGCAGTAATATCGCAATCATGATAGATGGATTTTAGTTGTTCATCCGATATCTGGGTCTCTACCAAAAGGGCTACATTTCCGCTTTTTATGATTGCAAGGTAAGCGATAATAAAAAACGGGGTATTGTCTGAAAGCAAGAGACACTCTTTCCCCCTCCCTATAATAGCAGTAAGGTACTCTGCGAGATCATTAACCCGGGATATCAAATCTCCATAATTCAGGGTAATCTCACGGTTCAGAATACATAGATTCGAGAGATCCAGAATATGTTCAAAGAGATAATCGACAAAATTCATAGCCGGCTACTCGAGATATTTGTGAAGAATTTTCTTCACTTTCCCGTAATTTTCCATCGCAATGATGTCATCCATTTCAATCTCAATATCAAAGGTTTCCTCAAACATCGCAACCATCTGGAGGTGTTTTAGGGAGTCCCATTGGGCACAAGAGTTATATGCTAGTGTGTCCACCACATCCTGTTCAGGAATCCCCATTACTTCACAAAAAATATCCCTGATTTTATCAACATCAAAATTTGTCATGTTATTGCTCCTGAATAATAATACAAAATGCCAGCACAAGATCAGGGCTGTGCGATAAACTTATTTTGATCAATAATTTTTCTGTTTTCTCTGTATTAATCTTGACGTATGGCACACCGTAATTATTATTGAGTATTTCTATGTCCGGATACCAAATATTTTTAATATTCAGGCTGGAAAGTGCTTTAATCACAGCTTCTTTTCCGGCAAATCGTCCTGCAAAATGGGGTGCCGGATCGTCTTTAGACTGGCAATAATCACATTCAGACTTTGAAAAAATTTTTGCTAAAAATGCAACAAAGGCCGCAGAATTGCAGTTTCTGAATCGCTGGATCTCCTCAATGTCAGTACCGATACCAATCTGTTGCTGTATCATAATCTGTAATTATTATATGAAAGATCTTTATCGGATATTACCCTTTTACGAACGTTTGGCCACTCAATCTTAAACGCAGGATCGTCCCATCTTACCCCCTTTGCGCATTCCGGATGAAAAAACTCCATCATCTGATAATACACCATAGTATTATCCTCCAACGTCTGGAATCCATGGGCACAACCTTTTGGTATAAACATCATTTTGAAATTTTTATCACTTAAATCAATTGCAACCCATTGACAATAGGTGGAAGAATCTCTCCTCAGATCAACGACCACATCATAAATCGATCCTTCTATACAGGACACAATCTTTGCCTCCTCAAACAGTGGAACCTGGTAATGCATACCCCGGAGGGTTCCCTTTTTTTTGTTGTAAGAAATATTGCACTGGACAATGTCTGTTTCAAATCCGTATTTTGCAAATTCTTCTTTGCAGAATGACCTTGCAAAAAATCCCCGTTCATCGTTGAGAAGTTCTGGTTCGATGATGTACACACCATTGATCTTTGTTTCGGTATAGATCATGCATCGATCACCTCAACACTTGGAATTGGAATAATAAATTTCCCACCCCATTCATGTGCAAATGAGAGCTGATCCATTATCTCTTCCTTGATATTCCACGGAAGGATGAGAATATATTCCGGTTTATCGATCCGTATTTGGTCTGGATGTTTGATGGGAATATGCGTACCCGGCAGGAATAAATTCTGCTTATGGGGATTTGCATCAACAGTGTAGTCAAGGAAATCCGTCCTGATCCCGCAGTAGTTAAGGAGCGTATTTCCCTTGGCCGGTGCACCATATCCGACAATTGTTTTCCCTTCGTTTTTTGCAGAGATAAGGCACTGGAGCAATGCTCTTTTTGTCGCCTCAACATTCCTGCGAAATTGTTCATAGGTCACAGGATCAAGTAATCCTGCTTGCTTCTCTTTGTCTAGGATTTCTGCAACACGGGGTGATAGATCATGTGTCGGGTCAGCATGGTGTTTTGCATAAATCCGCAATGATCCCCCATGGGTGGGAAGTTCATCAACATCAAAAATGTCGAGACGGTGCGCATTGAAAAGGTATCGGACTGAATACAGAGAAAGGTAGGAATAATGTTCCTGGTAGATGGTATCAAACTGGTTATTCTCAATCAGCTGGAGGGTGTGGGGGAATTCGATCGTGATAACCCCGTGAGGTTTCAGGGCAATACGTAACCCTTCAGCAAAATCATTTAGGTTCGGGTTATGTGCGAGAACATTATTACCGATAATGAGATCTGCCGGACAATTCAGGGAAACCAAGGCGTTGGCATAACCGGTGTTAAAAAACGTGATATCGGTTGGTATCTCTTTCGCGATAGCTATCTCTGCGGTACCCTTCGCCGGTTCCACTCCTTTCACGGGAATATTATGCTCTTTGAAATACTGGAGTAGGTACCCGTCATTGCTCGCAATCTCAATCACAAAAGACTCTTTGTCGAAACCGAATCTCTTCACCATCATCTCGACATATAATTTGCAGTGCGACAACCAGCTCGAAGAGTAGGATGAAAAATACGCGTAGTCTGATGAAAAGATCTGTTCCGGTGCCTCAAATTCATCCAGCTGGACCAGCGAGCAATGCGGACAGTAATAGACCTCAAGGGGATAATACGGTTCCATCACATGAATGTTTTTTTCTGATAGATACCCGTTTGATAGGGGCGAATTTCCCAAATCCAAAAATGGTTTTAGTAGTGGTGTCCCGCAGGACCGACAGAATTCCATTTTTCACACCCTTTGAAGGTTTATATATTCATCAATATGATCACACCGCTGGTTGAATACCGCTTCCGTGGATAAGCCATCCACTCGGTATTCATCAAGGGTTAACTGGATCATCGTATCAACATCCAGAACAGGATGCCAGCCAAGTTGATGGACGGATTTGGATATATCAAGGCTGAGGTGTCCGGTTTCATGGAAATTTTCACGATCTCCCGGAATTTTCATCTCCCCTCGTTTGCCCTGTTCAATAAATTTCCGTATCAGATCTTCAACCGTCAGACTATTCTGGTACAATGGTCCGAAATTCCAGGCACCGCTGAATGAATGTCCATTAACAATCATCTTTGCACCTAACAGAAGATACCCGTAAAGAGGGTCAAGAACATGTTGCCATGGTCTGATGGCCCCGGGATTTCTGAGTTTGATGGGTTTTTTTTCCTCAAGTGATCGCATGAGATCCGGGATAATGCGATTTTCTGACCAGTCCCCCCCTCCGATTACATTTCCCGCCCGTACAGAAGAAATTACCGGTGCACAGTCTTTGGAAAAAAAAGACCGGGCATATGATGATATGACAATCTCTGCTGCCCCCTTCGAAGCGCTATACGGATCATGCCCCCCGAGAGGATCGGTTTCCCGGTACCCATGGACCCATTCCTGGTTCTCATAACACTTGTCACTTGTCACCATTACCCCAACCTGAATGGAGGGTGTGTGACGAGTGGATTCCAGAATGTTGGCAGTACCCTGTGTATTGATCTCAAATGTTTCACGAGGGGATAGATAGGATTCGGACACCAAGGGCTGGGCTGCAAGATGGAATACCATTTCGGGATTTGTTGCAGTAAAAATTTCATGAATTTTATCGTAATGACGAATATCGCAGGTATGGTGGGTTATAACAGATCCAAGTCCGCAGACATTATAATTATCCCGGGATGTTTTTGGGTCCAGTCCAATACCCGTGACCTTGGCTCCAAGTTTGTGAAGCCAGAGTGCAAGCCAGGACCCTTTAAAGCCGGTATCACCCGTGATAAGAATGTTTCTGCCTCTATAAACCTCTGAAAAATCCATGAGCCTTATTCACCATATTTTCCAGAATGCTTCATTATGATCCCATAACCGGTTCAGGTATTCCGTATCACGGATAGTATC
>JBAXTR010000137.1:0-6177 GCA_037130095.1 Methanomicrobiales archaeon | reverse complement strand
ATATTAATAAGATCATTAAATATAGATAGTATTGCAATGACCGCAATCGTGCATAATGAGGATACCCTCAATGGCGGGGATTCGCTGTTATCAGCCAGAGAAATAGCTGAATTCCTTCGTGTTTCCCCTTACACCGTGACCCTGATGGTAAGACAGAGTAAGTTCCAGGGATACAAAATCGGAAAGGCATGGCGGATTCCGAAATCGTCATTCCTGGAATACCTCCATGAACGTCAATCTGAAAGAAAAGCAGTCGAACACAAAGAGAAAAAACGTGGTGATCCATCATGAAATAATAGTTTTTCGAAGATTACCAGGTTTTAACAAAAATAATTAAAAGGGCGATGATTTCTTAAAAAAATCGCTTTGAAAAACAGAATAACGGAAGTGTATAATGTCAAATACATATATTGTGTTGTATATATATAAATATGACGATTTAAAACAGATCTGCGACAGATTTGTTCCAGAATGTACAGAATTGAGAATTTTTAATACAGGGGGGCGCAGGAATGGCCGATAACCCTTCCACATTATCCAATATCCCGCGATCCCTCCAACAAATAGATTCCTGGATTGCAATGCACCGTATCGGTGATGATAAAGTCCCGATAAGGATGGATATTTTTGACAAAAATCCAAATGTGAGGTTAAAATGGAAAAAACCATCGAACTGGAAAACATTTGAAGAAGTAAAAAAATGGGTTGACAAAAGGGTTGATGTATTCCCCGCCTTCGTGTTGACCGAGAACCAGGGGTTAATTTTTATCGATTTCGATGATGTGTGTTCTACACCATATCAAATTCCTGATGAGTTACTGGATCTGGTCAAAGCATCATCTACCTATGCAGAATTTTCCATGAGCGGGACTGGGTTCCATATTTTTGGAAAATGTCCGGACAAAGAGTGGTCGCAGCATGGAGCTCTTGAAGGAGAAAATATGGAAATTTACTCAAAGGGCCGGCTATGTGCTTTCACTGGGCGTAAAATCCCAGAATCACAGGATGACATAAATGAAATCTCGCTGGATGTATTCTCTCAACTCCTTCAAAGATGTGATGTGGGTAACCAAGACTCTGTCAAAACGACAGAGCCGATAAAAAAAATAATTGGATTTGAGCTAGAAGGGGAAATCCCGCCTGGTAAGAAGCAATATCTGAATCTTTTCCGTCTGTCGATGAATATGATAAAATCTGGATTTTTTGATGCAGGACAAATAAAACAGCATATCCTGAATCAGAATCAGCTTCATTGTGACCCTCCCTACGATGAAAAAACTCTGATCGGGAAATTATGGAATACAATTGATGAATATATTGAAAATAACCCCCCAATAGATAAGGAATTCAAAGAGTTGTACAATGTGAGCGATAAGGGAACTCCGATGATTAATCGGATAGCAATCGCTGACCACCTTCACCGGAGATTCAGTACAATTTCTTTCAAAGGGTCGGTTTATATTTATGATGAGGGAATCTACCGATTAAATGAGGGAGATCTTGAATGCGAGATAAAACGCATTTTTGATGGAATACGATATTCAGGGAAGATCCAGCCAGAAACAACTGATCTCATTTTCAGATTATCGTCACTGAACCCACAACATGAATACCCCTTCAGGGGTTCCAGGAACAAGATACCTGTATCAAATGGCGTTGTTACTATCGATTTCGAGCACGAAACTGTCGATTTAGAGTCACATAGTCCGGAAAATATGTTCGATATGAAATACCCCATCGTTTACGATAAACATGCAAGTGGACAAGCACTAAGAGAACAGGTTCTTGAACATTATCTGAAAAATGAAACCGATTCAAAGGGGGATATCGTCAATATGACTGATATTCTATACCAGATTCCAGCTCAGGCCCTTTTACAGCAAGTACACCGTAAACCGTATAAAAAATCTTACATTTTACTGGGTGGAACTGATTCGGGTAAAACAACGTACCAGGAATTACTCGATGCGACATTTTGTGGAACTGACCTTCATAATAGAAAAAGTAATATCTCAAAGGTAAGCCTGCAAAATATCTGTTCCAATCATTTCAATGCTGACCTTGAGGGAAAAATCCTGAATTGCCCTGATGAACTAGCATCGATAGAACTTGATGACGATACCGCTTTCAAAATGTTTACCGGGGGGATTTTCCATCGGATTGAAAGAAAATTTCATGAAGCCTATGAAGGGTATGTAAATTCGGTGCATGTTTTCACCTGTAACGATCTGCCGAAATTATCGGAGGAAATTATTGTTGATGATGCTTTCTGGGGCAGATGGGAAATTCTGATCTTCTTTAATGTCTTCACACGGGATGTCACATTTAACGAGAAATGGTTTACCCAGGAGAATATTTCCGGATATTTCAACGATATCCTGGACATGATGATCAGGATCAATAAACACGGGCTTGTTAAGGATAGCACTCAATCCAACATCAAACGGGCTTGGAAGTATGGCAATAATCCCTTCAGGAGGTTTATCGATGAGCATTTCGTTGAAACTGATGAACGGATACCCTACCCTAAAGAACTGATTTTATTGAAATATCAGCAATACTGTCACGATAAAGGTATGAAAGCGGAAAATATCCCTGATACGGTCAATAAGTTGATAAAGTTAGTTGTACGCTGCGGATTCCGGGATGACCGTACAACGATTATGGGTAAAACACGGCATACATGGTCATCATTTTCCAAAACAAAGGAGGATTCGGTTTACCACATTACTGAAGAAGAGATTACTGATGCCCTCGCTATTCGTGATAACAAGGAAAAAGAGAAGGTATCTAATACCTAATCTTCTTTTCTGTCTGATTTGCCGGAGATAAGACCTTCCCGGTTCATTAAATGAGGATAGTATTTTCGCTTGTATTCGAGGACAGAGTTTGTACCAACCGAGGCGTTACAACGTCTGTGCATACAACAGAGATTTTTAACTGCGTTACTGCCTCCTTTTGACCTTGCAATTTTATGCGAGATTTCACAATCACAGTAGGAAAGGCTCCCATGACAGAGGTAGCACCAGCCGTCCAGCTTATCCCCATTTTGCGATCTCCATACTTCCTCTTTTATATACGAAGGAACTCCGGATTTACGATTCGATCTCTTCTTTTCTTTCTTTTCCTCGTTCCCAAGCCAGGTCGATATTTGCCTGTTTTGGTAAACTGAAATTTTATTCATATCCATGTATATTAATATGTAGATAATAATATTTAATGATTTTTATAAAAGTTATTTCAAAACACCTGGACGGAAAATTGTTTACCTTCTTGTCGGGTCATGTCGGCTATTTTACGGATTAAAGGCTCCTCGACCCTTTTTACGGGCTTTCATTACATCAATAGTAGTAAAAACGATAGCTGCTTCAAGAGGGTCATCGAAATATGCCAGTTCCGGCCCTTGTCGCTTTTCCAGCAGATGCACTAATTCTATCGCGCATTTCAGATCATTGTTCGGCAGGCGGTTTGCAATTCTCCCCCATCGCTCAGTCAGGTGTTTCATATCCGTAGCTGTGACCATACAGGGAGTTGTGAACCAATGATATATGCGGAGTAGCCAGATGCGGTGCGAAAGTGTGTTTTGGATATTTCCTATGTTGATCCTACACATTTTTTGAAGAAACATATTTTACACCCTATCAGTGTTGTCGAGTTTACCGGGTTTGCGGAACAACCTTAAAATTATTACAAATGCATTTCCTGTTTTTTCTTTTTCTTATGCAATAGGTCATTTAGAAAAGGTGGTAAACCCGACAGATTTTCATAGAACAAATAACGCCATATACCTACCTACCTACCGAATCGGAGGCCGTATAATGCAGGGATCGACAAATTCAAATGTCCTTGCGATCAAGACAATAGTCCTGCGATGGCGGGGTCATTGCATACAAAAAAAAAGATGAATGGATGTGTAAGTATCAGTACAGAATTAAAAAATATAGGAATCGATGAACGGATCTGGAAATTGTCCGATGTATTGGATGCCTTGCCAGATATGTATGTTTTCTCCACTTGTGGAGGGCACGAGAACCCCACGGAATGTTCACAGGTATCTTCGGATGAATTCTACGCCGAATTACATATAGAGCCTACCAAGGCTGGGTTTTTATCCTTGGGGTGTGTTACCCTGGCAGGACAGATGGTGGATTGTGAGAATGTATCCGTAACCGCTTGGATCGATAATAGCAACCCTCATAGTCTGGCATTCTCCTTGAATGGGGTAAATGGGGTAGATCCTGATGAATTATCAGAAGTGATTGAGTGGGTGTCAGACAGGTGTGAGAGGGTGGAAGACCAGAAAGGGTGCGGGAAGTTTTGTGAATACTATCTCGGAATGAATGAAAAATCCGACACGGAGAAAGTATCGTGACTGAAACCTGCGAGTTTATCGAATACTGTGGTAAATGCACCGGATGTGAAATAACACCCATACAGGAAAATTTTCCATGGGAAGCAGATGAGGATGAAGACGAAAATTGGGAAGAATGCCCGGCTTGTGGATATATCTGGGAAGAAGACGAGGATTGGAAATATACCTATCTTGGATTTAAGGGCAAAGAGATGTGTCCGAATTGTGGACATATATGGAAAAATTGCTGGTGGAAGAGGTACTGATGATGAAGCACCCGATACAATGCAGGAGAACCGGAGAAGAGGGGATGTTTCTCGATGAGGTCATAGAATTGCCGAAAGAACAGATTGAGGCTCTCGGAGGAAAAAACCGGGAGTTAGTAATGAAATTTATCCGACTAGGCGACATCAAGGTCGTCTAGCTTAATCCTCTTCTCTTCGAGAATCCGGTTCATTTCCATTTCAATTTCGGGCTTTACTGCCTCCAATATCTTGTTCAGGTCGATCATGCGTGCGTTGGCATCTGCTGTCATTGGGTTCCCGCATTCATTGCAAAATTTGGCACTTCCGGGGTTGGGACTCGAACAGACTTTGCATAGGTTCATTTTCGAGAGCCGCCTGTCCTTTTGTGGGCTGGGCATTCCGTAGTGTTCTGCCATACCGTTTTCGATATCCCTGTCATACAAGTGCGCGTAAACCCCCAATTGTCGTGTATCCTTGTTCCCGAATGCCATCATACAGATCGAAAGATCAGAAAATTTTCCTCCCCGAAGCCACTCTGTTATCCGGGAGTGCCGGAACGTATGTGATGTCATCTCCTTTCCAATACCCGATGCCTTGAGTACCCCGTACAGAACCTTTCGCATTCCGTTATAGGTCACCGGCCCATGTCCGGTATTCCCCATCGTGACGAACACAAACGCATTCCCCTTCGGTTCTGCATAATCACGCGGGTAATCCGCCCTCCAGGCGGCAAGGTAACTTGTGCAGGAATAACATGGAACTGTCCTGATTTTATCAGTTTTCCAATACGCTGAAGCCTTCAATTGTCCATTCTTTTCTTGGGGAAACTGTATATCCTGCCACTTTATGTTGGCAATATCTACCATTCGGAGCGCGGCTTCGTATGCAAGGCTGATGTATGCCCTGTCGCGGGAGTTATCACATGCTTGGATCATCTTTTCGATCTCATCAGGGTAGATCAGTTCTTCTTCGGTGATGTTCCTCTTTCCCCACCCACCTGCGGATTTTACATCGACATCTTCAATGGTCAGGTTCGTTTCCATATGCCTGTGCTTGATCAGCCATGTGGCAAACCGCTTGACAAACCCGAAATAGTCGTGGAGTGTATTTTGAGTGAAATGACGGGATCTATCAGGATTCCTTTTCATTTCCATCTTTTCAAGACCGTCCTCCAGGGTATACTTAGTCATTTTTGTATAATCACCGAAGTATTCACGGCACCTGATGAGTGTGCTTGCCGTTTTATTGTATCGTGAATATGTCATTTTCGAATCTGATTTGTGGGAACGAGCATACTCTGCAACGAGGTCGCGTTCTTTCACCGTCATGCGAGGCGAATCACCAAGAACGCATTCACGCAATTGTTTCTCTACAGACTTCTTCCATTCCGCATCGGTGCGAATATAGCCTTCATTTTCCAAATATACCTACCTACCGAGTCCAGATGTGACATCCGAGGGACTTGGAAAGTATTTCGGCTCAAACTATAAAAAAGAGTAGGTCTGGGACTTGCACTTCAAGTTCGTACGCCCCGGCCGGGATTTGAACCCGGGTCAAAAGCTCCGCAGGCTTCTAGGATGT
>JBAXTR010000136.1:0-6178 GCA_037130095.1 Methanomicrobiales archaeon | reverse complement strand
CTCGGGGTGGCCCTTACCGGCCAAGTAGGATATAACAATGTACTCTTATTTGGGGCTGCAGTGGCGATTATGATTATAGCAATTTCTGCCTACCTGTGGGTTAAACATGAGTAATGCCTGGTAGCTAAAAGCTATCCGGAATGACTAGTTTTTATTTTTCATCAGACGCCGGGTGCAACCACATAGGAATTAATAAATAGTTTTTCAATAGTTGCATTACATTACAAATTCAGGGGATTTCGATGGTTTCAGAAAACGAACTCAGCGATGAAAAGGGGTTTGGGTATGAAATATTCATTGCCCTTGTATCGATATTATCGGTTGTCAACCTGGCATTAGTGTTTATTCCGGGTGTAAACCCCCAGGCGGTCCAGGTCGTTGAAATTATCAACCTGTTCCTTACGATTATCTTCGTTCTTGATTTCGTATACCGGATCACCACGGCGAAGTCGAAGTCCTATTATTTCTTCCGTGACTATGGATGGGCCGACTTACTCGCCTGCTCCCCCAACTTAAGATTTTTAAGGTTATTCCGTGTTTTTAAGGCGTACCGGCTCATTAAAAAACACGGGATCAAAGAAA
The DNA here is from genome assembly GCA_037130095.1 of Methanomicrobiales archaeon. Taxonomy (GTDB): domain Archaea; phylum Halobacteriota; class Methanomicrobia; order Methanomicrobiales; family Methanospirillaceae; genus CAIKOD01. The sequence goes on along the minus strand of JBAXTR010000136.1, from coordinate 5,596 downwards.
TCACGGACTACCTGTCATATCACCGGGCTGAAGCAGCCCTCTATATCCTCGTCTTCTCAGTGATCATGATCCTCGAAGTAGGTTCATTTTTAATGTTAAAGGCAGAAAGCTCCGCTCCCAATGCCAATATCACTACAGCCGGTGATGCGTTGTGGTGGGCTTATGTGACCATCACGACTGTTGGGTATGGAGATAAATATCCGGTCACCGGTGCAGGGAGGCTTGTAGGCGTCCTCGTTATGACAACCGGGGTAGGGATTTTTGCAACATTTGCCGGGTTCATATCCAATAAACTCCTCACTCCTCCAAAAAAAGAAGAAGAAGAAAAACCCGTTGAGGAGATTTCAGAATTTGAAAAGCAGATCCTCGCACGAATTGGTGAATTAAAGTCAACCCTGGCACAACAGGAAAGGAAAAATAACGAGATCTCGGTAAAGCTCGAAAAACTGGAACGGATCCTCGCCCAAAGTAAAGCGATACCCCCGAAAGATAAGGATGAAATGGAAGAAACCCCAAAGGAGGGTCCGGAACCCGGGGAACGGTATTTCAAAGAGGGAAAATCGAAGGCCGATTATAAATCCTCGTTCTGGAAAAATATTTCCGATAAATAGCCTGGTCTGGACGAATAAATTTTTTTTCAATTCCCAGGTAAATAAGATTCATCCCCGCAAATCCATATTTTTACGGAATATGCTCGTGGTAAGACTGACCAGATCTCTCTTCAATACCCAATCTTCCCTGATCCGGCAAAAACATGACGTCGCATTGAGGGTCAATCCTCGCTCAATCAAAGAGATCAAAAAATCGCTGAATACTTCACATTTTTTAAATATCTTACCTCCAAAGGATCAACACGTTATGCTTTCATTGATCCTTATCGGTGCCATTATTTTCGCGATAGCAATTTTTATCTATTCCCTGGTCTCGCACCGTATTGAAGGATCAATAATCACGGCCCCTATGATTTTTGTCGGGATTGGCCTGCTGGTAAGTCCGGAAGGGCTTAATACAGTGGCGGTCGGGCCAGGTAGCCCATTAATCCTGGTATTTGCAGAAGTTGCATTAGTATTGATCCTTTTTTCCGATGCTGCACGGATAGATTTCACTACCCTGAAAGGAAACCGCAATTTACCATCCCGGTTGCTTGGGATCGGTCTTCCCCTCACGATTTTTGCGGGAGCAGTCACTGCAATTATGTTCTTTACCGATATTGCCCTGCCAGAAGCAGCGCTCATTGGGGCAATACTTGCACCAACCGATGCGGGCCTTGGCCAGGTAATTGTAAACAGCCCGCAAGTACCGGCCAGGATCCGACAGGCACTGAACGTGGAAAGCGGGCTCAATGATGGAGGTGCTATCCCGTTTTTCGCCTTGTTTTTAGTCTTTGCAGATGCAGAAAAGGATAATATTCCTGCAGCCCAGTGGGTCCTTTTTGCAGCTGAACAAATCGGCCTCGGTATACTCGTGGGAATAATTGTTGGTGTTTTAGGGGGTTACCTGGTTAACAAGGCCATTGACAAGGGATTGATGCGTGGAAGGTTCCAGTGGACAGGGTTCCTTGCACTTGCCATCATATCGTTTGTCGCCGCGGATGCTGTAGGTGGCAGCGGGTTCATCGCAGCATTTGTAGGTGGTTTCGCAACAACCCTCACCGGGAGACATGTAAGTGAGTCGATCATTGAATTTACTGCAACGGGGGGAGAAATCTTCAGTCTTGCCGTATTCTTTATTTTTGGTGTCCTTGCAGCCACTCTCATGTCCGGAATTACCCTGGTCATTCTGATCTACGCCGTGTTAAGCCTCACCCTTATACGAATGATCCCGGTCGCGATATCGCTGTTAAAAACCCGCTTACAACCGGAATCGGTGCGTTTTATCGGTTGGTTCGGACCCCGGGGACTTGCATCGATTGTCCTGTTGCTCATCACGCTGAATGAAGCCCCGGGTATCCCTGGCCTGAAGACAATTGCCGTGGTAGTGAGTACCACGGTCCTCATCAGCGTTTTTGCCCATGGGATTACTGCAAAACCTGCTATTGAATGGTATGCCAGGAAAATCGCTTCATTACCACCTGATGCACCGGAACTCAAAGAGGTTCTGGAATCCCCTACACGAATCCAGGCAACGGTAGAAAATTAAGGAAGAATTATTAAAAGAAGTAACGAAAAGCAATTACGGATGGTTTCCCCATGACAGATGAAACGTTGCCAGACCGGTATATCAGCCCTAAAATCTGGCAGATTATCCTGATTGCGGTGATTGCCATCGCCTTTACTGCGATTTGGCTTAAAACATACGAATCGCTTAACGCAGTTATCTGGATGAACGAGTATGTGAAAGCCAACCGGTGGACTATCCCTGCAGGGGTTATTCTCTTCTCCCTGCTGGTTGGTCTCTGCCTGAAATACCTCCATGCACCCGATGTAATACACGGCGGATTTACCGATTCGATGAAGGGGGAGGGTGCTCATTCTGATTACAAAACATTCCCCGGTACCCTGCTATCATCATTCTTTTCCCTGTTTTCCGGGGCAAGTGTAGGGCCTGAAGGGCCTGTGGCATTTCTTATCATGGAAATTTCAGCATGGACCCGGGAGAAACTTAAAATCATCAACGAAGCTGCCCTTGGATTTGATGTTGCTGCGTTAGCGTCGGCGTATAACGGTATTATCGGAAGCCCCCTTTTTACCGCAGTCTTTGCAACAGAGTTCAATGTAGGCAATAAAGATGCATTGAAATTCCTGGCATGGAACCTTCTTGCAGGGATAATCGGGTACCTCTTCTTCTCCCTGCTCGGGATGCAATCATTTGCCAGTTTACTGGCATTTCCCCCTATCGAAAAAATAACCCTCACATATGTGATCTATGCAATCATCCTCGGTGTCCTTGGTGCGTTAATCGCAGTCTTTATGGGGCTCGTCATGAAGGGAATGGGAGATGCCATACAAAGGGCATTTAAAGACCGGATCATGACCCGGATCCTTTTTGCAGGTGTGATCATTGCGATAATCGGTTATTTCATTCCTGAACTGATGTTCTCAGGGGAATCTTCGATTCACTCGGTTATCAATGACCCTGCCCGGTTTGGGATTGCCATGTTGTTCTTCATGGCCCTCCTCAAAATCCTCCTCCTGGCCCTGTCGTTCAAGAGTGGTTATCTTGGTGGCCCTATTTTCCCCACCTTGTTTACCTGCACAATGGTGGGACTTGGGCTAAGCCTGATGTTCCCCGGTATCCCGGTTGGTATACTTGTGATGTGTCTTGAAGTGGCTGTTATCACGCTTGCATTAGGTGTGCCGCTGACTGCTATCCTTTTGATAGTGGTTATAGGCAATGTGGACCCGAACACACTTGCATTACTTGTCCTTTCGTCTGTAGTGGCGTTAATAATGGGTATCGGAGTCCGGGAACTCAGGGAAAAACGTGCAGGAAAGGAAGGGGATGTAACCCAGGCTTAATCCCTGGGCAGTAATTTATTCTCCCCCATTTGGAATACAGGTTCAGTCCGGTGAAGGCATCCCGTCAGGCTGGACATTGGCCTTCTCCACCCTGATAGTGCTGTTAATAATCCTTTTTGTACAAATTGCAATGGTCTTCTTTTGAAACAGGTACTGGTGAAGGAAAATATCAATCGGGTCCCACAAGGCAACCCAGCAGAAAATGACAATAGCACCCAGTACAATATCGGCGAGAACCTGGTCAGTTATTCTGGAATAAAGGTACACCAGGATTGCAATGAGTACTGCAGAAATACTGAGCCCATAAATCAGTCCATATTTCATCCGTTTTAAAAGCACCCTTAAACTTCTTTTTGCACCTTCACACCGGTAGATAAAGTAGGTCTTTACCGCTTCGGGTAGACCAGACTCGATATCATCTGTTACCTGCGATGCGGGAAACCGGATAATGTAATTAACCGGTTTTTTCGGTTCCCGGTCAATAATTGCCGTGATCATCGCAAAAAGAGCGTTATCGGAAAGGTCCCTGCTTTTTATCGGTGATGGGTCATCAGGGTCAAAAAACTGGTCAACGCGTTTGAAACTGAGTTCGACGACCAGCTGGTCATCAGCTTCCTTAAGGCGTTCAATATAATTTGACATGTATTTTTATCTCCTAGAAGCCGCTGTACGGCAAGCCCCCGTTAAAAAAAAAATCAGCGGAAGTTATTATTGCAATTTTCAACTCTGTTTGCTATTAACTGTTCTGTATTCGTGCATCCTGTGGAATTTAGTTTCGGACTCACGGTTTTTTTTCATATTCTTTAAGTGTGGGAAATTCCACTCTAATTTAGACGTTAATGATTGAGGGAATTATGACTGAAGGATTTTTCACGAACCTTAAAGCAGGCAGGTTTGATCCGGACTATGTCCCGGTATTCGAGAGCAAGTTATTTTTCGAGGGAGAAAAACGATCCCGGCAGGTAGTAAATTTTGCAGTCCTGCTGTCACTGGCAACCGTTATTGCAACCTATGGAGTCATCACGGATTCGACGGCGAGTGTCATAGGTGCAATGATTGTTGCCCCGTTGATGACTCCTATTATGGCCTCTGCGGCTTCGATATCAATGGGAGCCTCGAAGAGGGTAGTAAGTTCACTCATCCTTGTAATTCTCGGGGTAATAAGCGTAATTCTGATTGCCATGGTCCTGACTGCCATTGTACCTGGTCAGATGGTATCCCTGACGCAAAATCCCCAAATCACATCCCGTGTTAATCCCGGCCTGCTAGACTTTATCATTGCCCTTGCAGCCGGTGCAGCTGGTGCATTCGCAATAGGCCGCCAGGAAATAGCCGATTCCCTTGCAGGTGTCGCGATTGCGATCTCCCTTGTCCCCCCGTTGTGCGTCGTTGGAATTACCTTGTTCCATGGAGGATTTTCCGAGGCCGGAGGTGCGTTTTTACTGTTCCTGACCAATTTTATTGCAATCCTCATCGCGGGAACGGTCATGTTCGGCTTTATGGGACTCCCAAAAGCGGTAAAAATGGATATGAAAGCTGAAACGCGGAAAAAGGCGATGGCAGGGATATTGGTTGCGAGTATCATACTCATCGGTGTACTTACCGTTGCCAGCTACCAGACTTACACGGTGACAAATAACCAGATCATCGCAAGCGATGTCGTAACAGGATGGCTTGGACCCGCATCATCATACCAGGTAGAAAAGGTTGTGCTGTCAGGGAAACGCGTTGATGTCACCCTGCTGGGTGAGGGCCAGATACCCCCGCTTGAAACCCTTTATTTATCAATGGGGCAGAGATTTGGCCATCCCGTACTTATCAGCATCCATACCATTCCGGAAAAACAGGCAACATACCCTGCGGCACTGGTGGGTCTGTAAGTCTTTTATCAGATCTCCCTCATTTTTTATGGAAAATCACGTATCAACCGAGAATCCGCAGTAAAGAAACTAATTCTTGAAATTCTTTGACCAAAAGATCTTTGTACCCTGAGTTAAAAACCTAAAATATGCCATTAGTTGATGGATTTGATCCGGAATCCATTCAATCGGTTGGTCATTTAGGAATTGTGACCGGGGCTTTTGATTCACTTGGGATATCGGAAGTCATAGCGGAGGCAATTCCGCCTCCGCTATGAC
>JBAXTR010000135.1:0-6212 GCA_037130095.1 Methanomicrobiales archaeon | reverse complement strand
ACTCTGGTATACCCTGCCTGTACTGTGGTACAGAAGTGTTGGCGAACACGGGAAGAAGTATGTCTGGATCACTGCCTCCCGTATCTGTGAATGCCTGAAAAACAAGCCTGGCAAATAAATTCCTGAATAATTTCCTGGAAAAACGCATCACACCTCCTGTGAAGCGTCGCCGGAAAATTGTGGTATTTCAGACTTTAGCAGGATCGATTGTATCCACCAGCCTGGATGGAATATGTAACCAGAATTCCAAATTCACTGGTATTGTACCACGGTTTTTATGACTTTTCCAGTGGAAGAAACAAGGGATATTTCAAATGCCGGGAAAAAGGAGTGACCTACTCGTTCCGGCGATTGTTAATAATTAGCCAGTTATTATCCTATAAGAGCCAAAAGTAATGATACAAATGCCGGGTAACGATATCGAGGCAGACTGTGAACAGTGCGGAATCTGCTGCAAGGTATTCGGGGATTCCATATCTCCGACAACAGAGAACGTATACCAGTGGATTACCAATGATCGACCCGATATTCTTCGACATTTTTCAGCATGTTTTGCCAATGGTACCTGGAAAAACTGTACCCAATTACAACCTGATGAACTCGGGTCGGTCATTGCCATCGAGATGCGGGACCCGGTTACCGGAAAACTGGTGAGCTCCTGCCCGTTTCTTACAAGGATAACAAAAAAGCGCTATATCTGCTCAATCCACACGGCAAAACCCGACATGTGTGACAACTATAAACCATGGATCTGGGGTGAAACCTACCTGCGCAGGTGCAGGACTATCGTAGAACAGGAACAAAGGACCCCGTGGCAAAACGAAAATATTGATTGATACCTCTGTTCATAACGGTAATATGGATCTCAACAAAGTTCAGGAAGACGATGATTCCGCAGCTAGTGAATCTTCCGGTCCTTCCGGCAATAAGATCCATGCAGCAATGTATACGACAAGGCAGAATAACGGCCAGAATAACGTAACAATACCAAGCGCCAGGAGTATTACTACAACAATACGGATAATGTTCGGATCTATATCGAGATATTCACCGAGTCCACCGCAGACCCCGCCAAGCATTTTTGATTTTTTAGACCTGTGAAGAGTTTTCATTATATCTTCTTTAAGAGTATCCCATTAAAAGAATTTTCTAACCGCCCTGTTTTTCATCACAGTCAACGGGATCAGAAACTGCCAGTTGAAACCACGGATACTATCATTGTAAACCGGACAGTTTATCCGGAGTTGTTATCCACCCCGGCAAGAAATGAACCAGCCGCAGTTCCATACCCATGGGCGATTACTGAGGCACCAAGAAGGGGAGCAAGACCCTTGAGCCTACTGACACCTATTTCAGGCAACCGCAGGAACCGGTCAATATAGCGGTCAAACAGTGGGAGTAACAGGTCAGCATTATTCTGGATTACACTCCCGTCAAGGATAATACGGGAGGGGTCATAGGCAACAATGACATCTGATATTCCCCTTGCATTAATTCTGCCGAATTCCTCGATAAAATCGCTAAGACCGGGATACCCATTTCTTACAGCATTAAAAATTCCTGATGGTGAACTTGCCCAGTCACCGGTAATCACAATATTGTTATCCCGGCACCAGTGTGAAAAAAATTCAGGTAAATGCCTGCCGGACGCATATGCTTCCCAGTGCCCTGGGTAGCCACAGCCACATGTTACATTGTAAAGGGTATCAACATGAAAATGCCCGATTTCGGCCGCATTTCCATTTCTGCCAAGCAATATTTTTCCACCTGCAACTACACCACCACCTATTCCGGTTGAAATCGTGATATAAACAAAATCCCGGCACCCTTTCCCGTCACCAAAATACAGTTCGCCAAGTGCACCAGCCGGGCAGTCATTGATAAGACGGACAGGAATCCCAAATTCTTTGACAAGGGGGGCCACCAGCGGGATTTCCGGGAGTGAAATATTAGGGGGATTAATGACCACACCCCGGTGAGAATTTACCGGGCCAGCAACACTGACTCCGATACCTTCTGATTCTGATACTACATCTCCTTCTGATATCGATCGGATCAATTCTATCAGGACATCAACAATATCTGCAGGCGTCTCTGGTAAAGCAGGAGTTTGAGTAGAAATCTTCTTTTCGATTACGCCGTCCCCGGATATTTTGGCAACCCGGATATTCGTGCCACCAAGATCAACAGCGATAACCTGACTCATCGTACTATAATGTAGGAACCTGGAAAGATAGCACCATCGGCATAATGATGTTGCCGACTAGTGACCACAGTTACCAGTTAGAACGGTATCAAACCTATCCTAACACTTCTACCAACTTACCTGAAAGGTAACTACTTCATAAAGACAGGATCATTCTCATGGGTGCGTATCACAAAGCATAAAACGAATACGCATAAATTGGAATACAACGGCATTAATAAGGCCGTATGGGAAGGATAGGACAATGGTAGCTCTAAATGCAGAGATTAAAGAGACATTCGGAAAGGTCAAGCTGTTTCCGGTTGCAACCTCTTCAAAGGCAGGAGTCCCGAATGTAGCCCCTATCGCATTTGTAGTCCTCGTTCAGGATGATACAATTTGGATGGCGGATAATTTCATGAATAAAACCCTCACCAATGTGAAGGAAAACCCTCATGCAGCGATTTATATTTACGATTCGGACAGCAAGAAATGTTTCCAGGTCAAAGGGACCGTTGAAGTCAAAATAAGCGGGCCGGATTACGAAAAAATGAAGAAGATGATCCATGACAAGAAACCTGACCTTCCTGCTAAATCACTTCTGGTGATGAAAATTACTGAAGTGTTCAGCTGTGCACCAGGACCTGGTGCAGGAAAAAGGGTCCTCTGAAATAGGGATTATTGAGACCAGGATTATTAATTCTCCTTTTTAACAACACCTGATTTTTTTTAAAAATTTATCCGGTGACAGATTGGACAAAAAAAGTTTCTGAAAGAGATATTTCAAAATTATCGAAAATAAAGTGTGTGTTATTTTAATAGCCCGGAAAATCAGGGGTCTTATTTTTTAGCGAGGCGAGCCTGGTTTCTCTGCATTACCAGGCGAGCCTGCATACCATAATAATGGGATACCCCGATTGCGTGGCATTGGTCAATGGAACTGCTGTCGAACGAGACCAGGTCATCAGAATATATGGCATCAGGCGATGACCTTCCCAATACACGAATACTACCTTTATAGAGTGCCAGTTCAACGATACCATTCATGCGTTCCTGGGTAGTATCGATAAAAGCGTTCAGTGCATGGTAGAGGGGTTCATGGACGAGGCCCATGTAGGCAAGTTCCGACCACTTCTCATCAATCATCTGTTTGAACTGGAGTTCCTGCCGCGTAAGTACAAGCCGTTCAAGGTCATGGTGAGCGAAAAGCAGGGTACTTGCTGCAGGGTGTTCATAGACTTCTCTTGCCTTCAATCCGAGGATACGGTCCTCAATCATGTCATTCCGGCCTATACCATTCTTACCAGCGATCTGGTTCAGATTTTGGATAAGGTCGTACCCTTTCATCTTCGTACCGTTAAGGGCCACCGGAACACCCTTTTCAAACTCTATTGTTATATTTTCAGTTGAATCCGGAGCATTCTCCGGGGCAACAGTCCAGAGATAGATCTCTTCAGGGGTGTGATATGCCGGGTCTTCAAGCATTCCCCCCTCAATACTCCTGCTCCAACAGTTCTCATCCATGCTCCAGGGTTTATCTTTAGCCACCGGCACCGGGATATTATGCGTCTTTGCATATTCGATCTCCCAGTCCCTGGTGAGGTTTTTCTCCCTGATCGGGGCGATGACCTCAAGGCCAGCCCCCCTGATAATGAAATCGAACCTGAGCTGGTCATTCCCCTTGCCTGTGCAGCCATGCCCGATAGCCGTTGCCCCTTCTTTCCTAGCAATGGCGACAACCTCCTCGGCGATCAGGGGTCGTGCCAGTGAAGTCCCCATCGGGTACCCTTCGTATGAACCGTTCGCTTTTATTGCCGGGAAAAGGTAATCGTGGACAAATTTTTCACGGACATCGAGGGTGTAGTGCTTATCGGCAAAACGCTTCCCTTTTTCTGTCGCTACGGAAATTTCTTCATCCCGTTGGCCAACGTTAACAGCCACGGTAACAACCCGGTCATAATGATAATCCTCCCGCAGGAGTGGAATACAGATCGAGGTATCAAGCCCGCCACTGTATGCAAGTACGACTGTTCCTTTTCCCATAGAATTACACTCCGATATAATGACTGATAGGTTCGAGCGTGATCTTCTCCCTCTTCATCGCATCGATCGCATGTGCTGCGGCTTTTGCTGCCTGAAGGGTGGTAATGTAGGGGACTGCGTAATCAACCGCAGCCCTCATTATCTGGTAATGGTCCTGCCTTGACTGTTTTCCTTTCGGGGTATTGATGATAAGACGTATCTCACCTCTCCTGAGCAGGTCAATCACGTTTGGCGATCCTTCCTGCACCTTGCGGACAAGGTTGGCCTCAATCCCGGCCTGTGTGAGATATTCGACAGTTCCCGATGTCCCGTACAGGGTAAGGCCAAGCCCTTTCAGTTTCCGTGAAATGGCAATTGCTTCGTCTTTCTGCTCGTTTGATACAGAGATAAACACATTGCCCTGCATAGGGAGTTCGTTATCGGCGGATATACTTGCCTTGTAATAAGCACGACCAAAATCGTAATCGATCCCCATTACCTCGCCGGTACTTTTCATTTCGGGACCTAGCACGGTATCGACGCCAGGCAACTTGTTGAACGGGAGGAGGACTTCCTTCACCGCGACGTGCTTGATGTCCCGTTCCTTGTAACCGAGGTCTGCAAGCTTCTTCCCCATCATTGTTTTGGCAGCAATTTTTGCCAGGGGAATACCGGTTGCCTTGCTCACAAACGGCACAGTCCTGCTAGCCCTCGGGTTTGCCTCGAGGACATAAACAATATCATTTTTTACGGCCAGCTGAAGATTTACCATTCCCACCACGCCAAGACCAAGGGCGATTTTCCGCGTATATTCCTTGACCCTGGAAATTACCGATTTTGAAAGCGACTGGGTCGGGATTACACATGCTGAATCCCCGCTATGGACTCCAGCTTCCTCAATATGCTCCATGATACCCCCGATAAGTACCTCGTTCCCATCACAGACTGCATCAACATCAAGTTCAATTGCATTCTGGAGGAATGAGTCGATTAACACGGGATGGTTCCGGCTGACCCTTACAGCTTCTTTCATGTAGGTGTCAAGTTCAGTCTCATCGTGGACAATTTCCATTGCCCTCCCGCCAAGAACATAGGAGGGACGTACAAGCACCGGGTACCCGATTTTTTTCGCTTTTGCACGAGCCTCCTCCGCAGAAAAAGCTGATGAATTAGGGGGGCTTGGAATGTCAAGCTTGTCCAGGAGAAGGCTGAACCGGTCACGGTCTTCAGCGATATCCATCGCGTCAGGTGTGGTGCCGAGAATTTTTGTGGCCAGTTTAAGCCGTTTTATCTCTTTTTCTATAGGGACTGCAAGATTAACAGAATTCTGTCCCCCGAACTGGACCATGACACCAAAATAATTGTCTGATTTGAGGATGTTCATGATGTCTTCAAGCTGCATCGGCTCAAAAAACAGCCGGTCTGATGTATCAGAGTCTGTAGAAACCGTTTCAGGGTTATTATTTACAATATGAACGATAACCCCCGCTTCACGGAGTGCCATCACTGCATGGACCGTGCAGTAATCAAATTCTATTCCCTGCCCAATCCGGATAGGACCTGAACCGATGATAAGCACTTTCTGCTTCGTATCGGGAATTATCTCGCTCTCGGTATCCCACGTGGAATAGAAATATGGAGTACTTGCAGGGAATTCTGCAGCACAGGTATCTACCATCTTGTAAGTAGGGGAACCGGTAATTTTTTCAATTTCGCTCCAGGACTTCCCAGTCAGATCCCTGAGTTCAAGGTTCGAGAACCCGTATTTTTTAGCCCGTTTAATGTCATCAGGGCTTGCATTCACGGCGAGGTCCTGCTCCATCTCTACAATATTCCTTATTTTTTCAAGGAAAAACGGCGTGATTTTTGTCAGGTTAAAGATTTCTTCAACAGTGAAACCCTGTCGGAACGCGTCAAAAAGGCAGGCAAACCGTTCGTCGGTCGGCCGGGAGAGGATCATCCGTATCTCGCTCGGATTTGTGTGAACGGTCACATCGGTATCCAC
>JBAXTR010000134.1:0-6256 GCA_037130095.1 Methanomicrobiales archaeon | reverse complement strand
TAGATGTCCTTGAACACTCTGACAGTGTCTGCCTTCATGCGTCTCAGATCAACCTAGGGAAGATCTCAATCGCAGGAATTGGTGGCTCAAATCCGACCCCGTTCAATACCCCGTTTGAAATGACGGACAAACAGATTGAAGATATCTTACATGAAATCATGCCGAAACTGGAACGTACTGTTCATAATGTCCTGTTAACCCATGCGCCACCCTATGGTGCCCTCGATGTAATTAACGGGGAACACGTAGGCAGTGCCAGTATCCAGCGCCACATGAAATCTTTCGACCTTGTCTGTTGTGCTCATATCCATGAGCAGCGTGGCATCATAGATGTCGAGGGAACGAAGGTGGTAAACCCGGGTATGGCATCAGCAGGTAACTGCGCCTTGATCCATTTTGGTAATGAAGCAAAAGATATAAAGATCGAGCTTCTCACTGTTTAGCGAGGATCAACTCAAGGTAAGAGGCGAGAATCTGTTCTCGCCCGACCCCGATCTTTTCTGCAATGTTTTCAATCATACTGGTATCAGACACATCGGACTCCTGCCGTATGATTTCAATCTCAACGAAAGATCCAAGCCCTTCAACTTCATCAAGAGCGATTGAAGCATTTTCAAAGGAGTAATATTCACGGACTTTGTCAACCACTGCTGTTTTTCTAAAACCGATTCGTTCGAGCATCTGTTCGAATTCCGGACCTCCTTCTACGATTACATTCAGCTCTTCACGGGCTTTGTATGCCAGGTCCCTGCGTTTTGCACCCTTGTAGGTGATAATAGCCCTGCCGGAACTGTACCGGACCCTGAGTGCCTCGTCGGTAATGGCAAAGTCCCTGTGAGGGGCATTATAGTAAATATCGTGCTCCCCGGTTTTTTCAGTTAAATGGGCACCGATCGATAACAGTCGATCACGAACCGGTGCGAGATCAGGTACCTGGACTTTTAATTCAATTTCAAGCATACAAGTGACACAGGTTTATCTATCATCGTCACAAGGTTATATAGCAAGTGATACAGATGGCAATACAGGAAGGAGATTTTGTTAAACTGAGCTATACCGGTGGCGTGAATGGACGGATTTTTGACACCACAGATGAAGAGGAGGCAAAAACCGCCGGTATTCATAACCCCCAGGCTTTATATGGCCCGATTGTTGTGCGAGCCGGAAGTCACCACGTAATACTTGGCCTTGACGAAGCGCTGACGGGTAAAGATGAAGGATTCGAAGGAGACCTTGAGATATCCCCTGAGAAAGCGTTTGGTCTTCATGACCCGAAACGGGTTGAATCATTCCCGAAAAACAAGTTCAAAGAAAAACCTGTCAAGGGAATGTCAGTTAAAGTCGAGGAACTTGGCGAGGGGGTAGTCATTGATGTCATTGGCAACCGTGTGATTGTTGATTTCAACCACCCGCTTTCAGGGAAATCACTCAATTACCATGTGAAGATCGATTCCAAAGTCGACGACCTCGTAGAAAAGGTCAAAGGCCTGATTCACCTCTATGCCGGGCGTGACATGGAAATTTCTTTCTGTGAAGGGAACCTCACGATCAATCTCCCCCCGGGCATCAACTATGACCGCCGCTGGGTTATGTGGAGAAGCCGGGTCATTCATGAATCGTTTGAATTCATTCCTGATATCCAGGATATCATACTTGTTGAAACCTTTAAAAGACCTGAAAAATCCACGCAGGAACCAGTCGAAGAATAGATGAATAAAATTATTTTTATTGATTTTTCATTACAGAACTTGTTGACCTGTAACCTTGATGATGCACTGCCTCACCTGGCCAGGGGACTCAGCTTTTGTATTACCCTTTCAACCTGCAGGACTGCGGTCCCTATATAATTATCAGGGTTTAATAGCCCCTCAATCTCGCCGGGAGATAACAATCTGGTTACCGATTGATTATTAACCAGGACTTCCGCGAGTGCGCGTTTCCCTGCCAATGCTTCCATGCTGGTGTTTCTTACAATCTCATGGGCTTCCTGGCGGTCCATTCCTTTTTTTGTCAGTTCGATCATGACCGATTCCGCCATGTTAATTCCGTGGAGGAAATTTAAATTATCGCGGATCCGGTCTTCCCTGATGACTAATCCTTCAAGTACACGGATCATTACCTGGAGGATATGATCGGTCAATATCGTGGCTTCGGGGAATATTACCCGTTCGCAGGATGAATTGGTCAAGTCACGTTCGTCCCAGAGAGTATTATTCTGGAGTGCAGGTTCAACGGCAGACCGTATCACGCGTGCCAGCCCGCATACCTGTTCGCTTTTTATTGGGTTTCTTTTATGGGGCATCGTGCTTGATCCGACCTGTTGTTTTCCAAATGCCTCCTCAACCTCGCCTATCTCTGTCCGTTGGAGGGACCTGATTTCGACCCCGATTTTATCAAGCGTGGTAGCAACGTTTGCCAGGAACATGAAATACTCCGCATACCGGTCACGGGATATCACCTGGTTGGAAACATCGACATGTGAAAGGCCAAGGGTTGACATCATTGTCTCCTGTACCTCAATTCCCTTGCTGCCGAGAGATGCCTGTGTCCCGACGGCCCCTGTCATCTGACCAACTGCCACACGGGGCCGAATCTCATTCAGCCGCTCGATGTGTCTCCCGATTTCACTGGCCCAGATAGCAAATTTTAACCCGTACGTTGTCGGTATACCGATCTGGCCATGTGTCCTCCCAGCACAAACAAGAGTAACCGTCTTACTGCTGCGGAATAGGAGCACAGAGAGCAGTTTTTTTAATTTAAAATCTATCAACTCCAGCGATTGCTTTAACTGGAGCCCGGTTGCGGTATCCAGCATATCATTCGAGGTAGCACCATAATGGACCCACCTTGCAGAAGCGCCGCATTCTTCAGAGATCGATTTTACAATCGCCATCATGTCATGGCTGATCTCTTCCTCAATTTCTTTTGCCCGTGCAAGTTTGGCATTGTGAGCGCACTTTTCGATCTCATCCGCTGCCGATGATGGGATCATGGCGTGTGTTGCCTCTGCGCGTGCAAGGGCAATTTCTGCAGCGATTATGCAGTTGAACCGGTTCTCTTCGCCCCATATGTTGCGCATTTCTTTTGTTCCATAACGGTATTCGATCGGGTGGACAGCCATCTGAAATGATCCTCTCCTGCTATTCTAAAGCATTGTGACACCTATAATATGTTAATGGATCACCTTGACGACTGGTTCCCTTACGGCAGCTACCGGCCGAATCAAAGACAGATGCTGGAAGTGGTAGCCGCTAGTGCAAAACTGGGGGGCATTGTCATGATTGACGCCCCAACGGGGAGCGGTAAGTCGAGTGCTGTCGCGGCATTATTGTCAGAAAAGGGGAGCAGGAAGGTCATTATCGCGGTAAGGACTATCAGTCAGCTCACTACTTTTATCAGGGAATTATCTCTCATTAAGAAAAAGAAACCCTCTCTTAAATTTTCATTTCTTGTTGGCAAATCCAATTTATGTCCCCTGGGTGGAGAAGGGGATGTCTACCGCAGATGCGAGGGAGTAAAAGGTCTCACTACCTCACTGATGCGCGAGCGTGCTGAGCAGGGATCCCTGGTCCCGGCATCTGACCCGGTAATAAAAAAGCAGGTTGCGAGGATCGACCATGACCACCCCATGATATGTCCGTATTTCATCAATAGCAGGATATATATGAAAGCTGATGGGGGTGCACTAAAAATGGCCCCCTCACCCCCCTTGCGGCTGAAGGCAGACCGGATGCTTCTCCCTGGTGTTCAGCCCCAGCAGGTTACTGAATTATGCGGGGAAATCTGCCCTTACGAAACGATGCTCTACGCGGCGCAGAAAGCGGATGTCATTGTCCTGAATTACTACCACCTTTTTGACGATATGGTCAGGGAACAACTCTACCAGTCAATTGGTGTCGAGCCATCAGATGTCCTTCTTCTCATTGATGAGGCACATAACTGCGGCGAGGTATTACAGGATGTCCAGTCAGTCCGACTCGAAGAGCCTTCCCTGGAACAGGCAGCTCACGAACTCCTGCACCTGAAAAGGACCATTAAAGGTGTTGAGGCGGTTCACCACCTGATACCACGGATCAAGGACTATATGCAGGGACTGAAAAGCTCCCTTGAAAGCGAAGACTGGTTTGATCCCTGCATATTCGAACGGATTATCCTAAAAGGTTCTTTGTATAGGTCGCTTTCAGAAATTGTCGAAGAGCTGATGACTATCAGCGAGCGCATCAGGGAAAGCAATATCCGGGCAGGAGAATTTAAAGAAACCGCCATAGAACGACTCACCTCCTTCATGTTCCGCCTTGAACAGTCATCATCTGATACATCGTATCTAACTGTTTACCGGAAAGAGGATGATGCAATCTTTCTCGAAGTCCGGAATATTGACCCCGGGCCAAAAATGCGCGAACTTTGTGGGGCACATTACTGTTGTACGATGATATCCGGTACCCTTTCGCCCGCTACAAGTTACAGGAAGTACTATTTTGGAGATACGGATGTAACCCTCTGTTCACTTCCAAATTCCTTTCCTACGAATAACCGGAGGATCATATGTGCGCGTGATATTACCACGTCATTTTCACAGCGTCAGGATAAAGGAAATACGGAAAGAATTGCGGACTATATCCGGGTATTCACAACGCTCCCGGGGAACCTGGCAGTTTATTTTCCTTCCTACCAGATCCTCGACCAGTATGCGGGAAGAGTTGTTTCAGGGATATCGAAAAAGAAGGTCTTTATTGAACCTAAAGATGCGAAGGATGCAAATATCGCGCTAAACGAATTCATGCTGCTTCCGACCATGAAAAAATCCGGTGTAATTTTTGCGGTCTGTGGTGGTAAATGGAGTGAAGGCCTGGATTACCGGGGGGATATGCTCTCGGGAGCACTTGTGATCGGATTACCCCTGGCCCCGTTTAACAGGCCAAGGAGGATGATCATAGATTATTTCCGCCATAAATTCGGGGAAGAAGGTGAGTTTATCTGTTACACACTCCCTGCAATTAACCGTGCCCAACAGGCCCTTGGCCGTGTTATAAGGACACCGGAAGACAGGGGTGTGTTGGTATTCGGTGAAAAGAGGTTCCTCGAGCAAAAAGTAATCCGTGGACTTCCTGCGTGGATCAGGGATGAGATCATGGAATGCGGGTTCCATGAATTCAGGGAGATGATGTCAGATTGGAGGTTATGAGTGGCTCCTGCCGTTTTGGACTATGGTTTGTGCATGTCTGGTGGTCTGGAGACCAGATTTTCCAGGTGGTATTTTCGAAATCCCCTTTAATCGGGGCCGTTCCTGCAGCCTTTATCCTTTATTGTGCAGCGAAAGCAGAAAATTTTCAGTCCATGGAGAGTGTTGCTACCCGATACCCGACAATATATGGACGTATTTACCAGGAGGTCAGGAGGGTACCCTATGGAGAGACCGTAACCTATGGTGAAATTGCGGGGAAGGTTACCACATCGCCGAGAGTTGTTGGTCAGGCAATGCGACGCAATCCTACGCCCCTGATTATTCCATGCCATCGTATTGTAGGGAAACATAGTATCGGTGGGTTTACGCCATCGTCTGAAATAAAAGAATCATTGATATTGATGGAAAAAAAGACCATGCAAAAAAGGAACGGAATTATTGATGAAACCTGATTTTTTAAACAAAAAGAGTCAATCATGAAGAAATAACTATTAATCCGGTTTACAAAAATATATACACAGTTTAAAAGGAGATTATTGCTGAAACCGAATTCAGGTCTTTCCGTATCAACGCAATAACCATTGTCAGTGGATCTGAAAATATAAGGTAAATCTGAAACATTGAAGGACATTATTTCTTCACGCAGGGGAGTATTTCAATTTGAGGACTGCTATTATTCTTGTTGGGGGAGAAGCTAAACGGGCTGAAGGGCGTGAAAAATATTTTTTCCTCCATGAAGGAAAGACATTTCTGGCACGTTTGCTTGATTCACTGGCTCCGGTTGTCGACGAGGTAGTCCTCGTAGCGAGGGACCCAGAGCAATGTACCCGGTTTAAAGATTACCAGAATATTTTTTGTGTGAACGATATACGGGCAGGTACCGGCCCTATCGGGGGAATTCATGCCGGTCTTCTTGCAGCGAAAGGAGATGTGGCCTTCATTTCAGGTTGCGATATGCCTTTTGTTAACAGGGAAATTGTAGTTCAACTGTTTTCTTTAATAAATAATTATGATGCGGTAATTCCCGCCTGGGATACTGAAAAATTTGAACCATTGCATGCCGTTTATAAG
>JBAXTR010000133.1:0-6273 GCA_037130095.1 Methanomicrobiales archaeon | reverse complement strand
AAATTTGATATAATCTGCTTAAATTTTTAACAGTTATAATTTTCTGTCTAGAACCTGGAAATCCATGAAACTCACCGCTAGTATTCTATGAATACATTTTTTATCCAATTGAATACATTATGTATTCATGCTGGAAGCGATCATCTCATCGAAGACACGGGTGAAACTGCTCACCCTCTTCCTGCTCGGCCCGGAACGGGAATATTATGTCCGTGAGATTACCCGGCTGACGGAGGAAAATATGAATGCCGTCAGGCGGGAACTGGCCAACCTCCAGTCATTCGGACTCATCACGGGCGAAAGGAAGGGGAACCAGCAGTATTACACCGTGAACCAGGACTTCTTCCTCTACGAAGACCTCCAGAAGCTCGTGCTCAAAACCGAAGGCGTCGCACGGGTCATCAGAGAACACCTTGCAGACCTGGCAGCTATCAGGTGCATGTTCATCTACGGCTCATTTGCGAAAGGTTCGGCCGGTGGAAAGAGCGATATCGACCTGTTCATCGTCGGGGACATCGAAGAAAACCAGCTCATACCTCTTGTGCATGAAAGTGAACGTGCCTTAAACCGCGAGATCAACTATACGCTCATGCGGCCCTCTGAACTGGAGCAGCGCAAACGGGACGGAGATCCTTTCGTAACAAATGTATGGAATGAACCAAAACTCATGATCATTGGTACCTGTGACGATTGAAGACCTCGAACGGCAGGGGCTCATAAAAAAGCTCCCAATCGATAAGAAGAAAATAGAGGATGCCGTTCAGCACGCCCACAACGACATTAAAACCGCGAAGGTCGTCCTTCAGACAGATTATGACTGGGCTTATACCATTGCCTATAATGCAATCCTCCAGGCAGGAAGGGTACTCATGTTTTCAAAAGGCTACCGCCCGGACGGGAACAGCCAGCACATATCGGTAGTAAAATTCGCAGGTCTGTTCCTTGATAACAATGATACCATCATCTTTGACCGGATGCGGCGCAAACGGAATAGTTCCGTCTATGAATCGTCGGGAACGGTCACAGAAAACGAGGCTGAATTTGCGGTTGGCCAGTCCGAAGTCCTCGTTCAGAAACTTGTTGCCCTCGTCTCCCCGTAACAAAGCGGGTGGTCGGGACACATATGCCGGTAAAATAATTCATCAATACCCTTATTTTCCACAGTCGCCTAACCCTAGCATAAGGAAGTGAACAGATGCCCGGACAGGTAGCACCACAGCGGAAGAAAAATATTGTCCTGAAAAAAATCGAAGCAGCAGCCCCGGCCATCCGCATACAATTCGGTGTGACAAAAATCGGCATCTTCGGCTCGTTTGCCCGTAATGAGCAGACAAGGAAGAGCGACGTGGATGTGCTGGTCGATTTCGCACAGGGATATGCCACTCTCCATAACTTTATCGGGCTTGCCGATTACCTCGAAGCACTCTTCAAACGAAAAGTGGACCTGATCACCGTTGAAGGGGTTGACAAGTACATCCGCCACAGGGTAGAGGAAGAGGTGATCTGGGTTGAAGGATGACATCGTATACCTGAGGCACATCCTTGATGAGATAGTGTTTCTCCGGAAAATATCCAAAGGCCGGAGCCTTGATGACCTTAAACATGAAACATGACGACTATTTTGCCCACGCTGTCAGGAACGCAATAGGAGTGATCGGTGAAGCGGCAAAAAATGTACCGGACCAGGTAAAGAATGGGCATCAGGAGATACCGTGGCGTGATATGGCAGGTCTCCGCGACCGGATTATCCACGGTTATTTCAGGATTGATTATTCAATCGTCTGGAATGTCATCACCGATGAACTCCCGAAACTCGAACCTAAAATTTCTGCACTCCTCGATGAACTGGATACGGTGTCTGATACGCATCATCCCGCACATAAGAAACCCTGACTGCATACCATGCCCGGCGACTACTCCGAAGATACGCTCATCGAGCAGCCGACCATTGACCTCTTCTCTGACCTTCACTGGAAAACCGCCAACTGTTTTGATGAATCCTTCCGCCCGGGCGGTGGATCGCAGGGGAGGGAAACAAGTACAGAAGTTGTCCTTGTCCCCAGGCTCCGGGTCGCACTGGAACAGCTGAACCCGGGTGTTCCGGTAGATGCCATCAGCCTCGCAATTGATGAACTGGTAAAGGACCGGAGCACAATGAGCCTCGTGAATGCCAACCGGGAAGTCTTCGGGCTCATCAGGGACGGGGTGAAAGTCAGTTTCAGGAATAAAACGGGTGAGATGGTAGTTGAGACCCTGCGGGTTATCGACTGGAACACCCCGACAAATAATGATTTCTTCCTCGCATCCCAGTTCTGGATCACCGGCGACCTCTACAAGAGGAGGGCTGACCTGGTAGGGTTCGTCAACGGGCTCCCGCTCGTCTTCATCGAACTCAAGGCATCGCACCGGGACTTGAAACAGGGTTTCGAAGGGAATCTCCGGGATTATAAAAATAACATCCCCCAGCTCTTCTGGTATAACGCCTTCATTATCCTCTCCAACGGCTCGAAGAGTCTCATCGGCACCATCTCATCAGAATGGGAACATTTCGCTGACTGGAAACGAATCAATTCGGAGGGAGAGACCGGGATCATCTCGCTCGATACGATGGTCGTCGGCACCTGTGACCGGCAACGGCTCCTCGATATCATAGAAAACTTCACCCTCTTCTTCGAGGCGAAAGGTGGCCTCATTAAAGTCCTTGCAAAAAACCACCAGTACCTCGGGGTCAACAACGCCATCAGTGCACTGAAAGAGATCAAGAAGAACGAGGGCAGGCTCGGGGTATTCTGGCACACCCAGGGGAGCGGAAAGAGTTACTCCATGATCCTCTTCGCCCAGAAAGTCCTTCGGAAACTCCCCGGGAACTGGACATTCCTTGTCGTGACCGACCGCCTGGAACTTGACGAACAGATCTACAATAACTTCGTCCACTCCGGTGCAATCCATGATGCACAGGCCCGGGCTGAAAGCGGGTCTGACTTGCAACGCCTCCTTTCCGAGGACCACCGGTATGTCTTCACCCTGGTCCAGAAATTCCGGTCCGACCCGTTCACATCCTACCCAGTCCTCACTACGAGGGACGATATCATCGTCATTGCAGACGAGGCTCATCGCACCCAGTACGACGCCCTTGCACTCAATATGCGAACTGCACTGCCTAACGCTGCGTTCATCGCCTTCACCGGGACTCCGTTAATCCAGACCGAGGAAAAGACCAGGGAAGTGTTCGGCGAATATGTCAGCATCTACACGTACCGGCAGTCCACGGAAGACGGGGCCACGGTCCCCCTCTACTACGAGAACCGGATCCCCGAGCTCCAGCTCACGAATGAGAATTTCAAAGCGGAAATGGAACAGGTAATCGACGAAGCGGCCTTAAACCCGGCAGAGGAAGCAAGGCTCGAACGGGAATTCGCCCGGGAGTACCACCTCATCACCAGGAACGAACGGCTGGAACGGGTGGCACAGGATATCGTTTCCCACTTTACCGGCCGTGGCTGGCAGGGGAAAGGCATGGTCGTTTCCATCGATAAGGCGACCGCAGTCCGGATGTACGACAAGGTCAGGAAATACTGGGACCTCGAACTCAACCGGCTCAAAACGGAAATGTCCCGGGTCACCGGCGAAGAACGTACCCTCCTCAACGAGAAGATCGGGCTCATGGAACGGACTGATATGGGAGTCGTCGTCTCCCAGTCGCAGAACGAGATCGAGGACCTCGGGAGGAAAGGCATTGACATCCTGCCCCACCGGAAACGGATGGTAAACGAAGATCTGGCAGAGAAATTCAAAGACCCGAAAGACCCCTTCCGCCTCGTTTTCGTCTGTGCCATGTGGCTGACCGGGTTTGATGCCCCGGCCTGCTCGACCATTTACCTCGATAAACCGATGAAAAATCACACCCTCATGCAGACCATCGCCCGGGCAAACCGTGTATTCGGGGAGAAAGTCAACGGGTTGATCGTGGACTATTACGGGGTATTCAAAGACCTCCAGCGGGCCCTTGCCATCTATGCCCCTGGCCTCGGAACCGGGGATGTCATGCCGGTGCAGGACAAGCAGGCACTGGTCAGCAACCTGAAAACAATCATCGACGATACAACGACCTTTTGCACCTTGAAAGGGATCGACATCAACAAGCTGCTGCAGGCGAATAAATTCGAAAAAGTAAAACTCATTGATGATGCTGTTGAGGCAATTCTAGTCAATGATGAGTCCAAACAGAAATTCCTAGGGAATACTGCAGTCATCACCCGCCTGTTCAGGGCTATAAAACCCGACCCGGTTGTGAACGACCTTCTTCCAATCTGTACATTATACCTCGTTCTGGCGATGAAGATCGCCTCGCTTGACCCTGCGGTAGATATCTCCCGCTTAATGGCATCCATCGAGGAGCTCCTTGACCGGTCAATTGCTTCAGAGGGTTACACAATCAAGGCGCCGACCATCCTCGATTTAAGCCAGGTCAATCTGGCCGTCCTCTCCGATAAGCTGGAAAAACAAAATAAACGGACTGAAGCAGAACGGCTCCGGAGGCTCCTGGAAAAACGGGTCCACAAAATGGTGGAAATCAACCGGACACGGATCGATTTCCTTGTACGGTTACAGAAAATGATTGAGGAATACAATGCAGGGAGCCATAATATCGAGGATTTCTTCAGGAAACTGGTGGAGTTCACAAACGAGTTAAACGAGGAAGACAAGCGGGCCTTGAAAGAAAATCTCACTGAAGAAGAACTTACCATTTTTGACCTGCTTACAAAGCCCGAGATGAAACTCACGAAAGCCCAGGAAATTGAAGTCAAGAAGGTGGCAAAGGAACTTCTTGAGACCTTGAAACGGGACAAACTCGTGCTTGACTGGCGAAAGAAACAGCAGACACGGGCGATGGTCCATGTATGTATCGAGGAGACCCTTGATCACCTTCCTCCGGTGTATGAGCGAGATATCTTCAACAAAAAATGTGAAATCGTGTACCAGTACGTTTTTGATACATATCCGGAGGTTGCAGACAGCAGCGTATGATTGGATTACTAAAACCGAAGACCATGGAAGGCAATTAAAACAGAAAAATCAGGGGGGTCATTGCTGACCCCATGGCTCCCTTCATCGCCCCGGTTAAGGGGCATCTGATATGTTGACCTGAACGAGCTTAAAGGATGAAGTCCGGTCACCCCCTGAAAAAATACTGACTCCCTCGGACGTTGATCCGCAATTTAATTCGTATTGAATCTCCAATTCTTCAAATAGGTTTAAATCCTTGTCTTTCCTAAATAGGCTGTACCAATGGCCAAATATTCAAGGCACGATGAATCCGTCCTCCATCCCGCCACCTCAAAGAGTAATTCACTCAGAACAACCGTCCCTGCATATATCGTGAACCAGTTTGATCTCAGGAAGGGAGACAAATTAAGCTGGGCTATTTAAAACGGGTCAGTTGTTATCCAGGTGGCAAAACCGGAAAATAGAATCATACGATAGTTACCGTTCAGAGGTTCGCTCTTTTTTTCACGTCCGTAAAAACAGTGAAAACGGATCAATTCAACGATCCTCTGCGATATCGGAATCATTATCGCGAGTTAAAATAACAGACTTATCGTTGATTTTTAAAGTTGGTTAAGACCTGGGGGGAGCCATGCCTGAAAAGAATAATAAATTTTCACGGGAAGAGGAAATTGCCTGGAAAAACCGTGGAAATAGTATGGCTCACTGGTATCTAGTCCTCACATGGTTTCTCCCCCCGGAAAGGATCGCGATCCCGAATGACCGGCGGACTCGTCGGATTTGAAACGTTGCCGTCGTCAATTGCCGGAACCCGGGGCACTCCAAAAAACAGCATGTACCAAAAAGTCAGGGCAATCTGCAAATGAGCATGGAGGTCACCCCACACCTCCCGTGGTGGAAAGTGGCATCGTGACCGTTTCCAATAAAAAAACTCAAACGCATAACGACTCAGTACAATAAAGGGAAAGGGGATGACATAAATCACCAGGGATAATCGTGAATGGTTTCAGGAATGGGCAAACGAATACGATACCACTCTGGGAAAAGTAAGAAGGCACCACAAACTGCTTGACCTGGTTGTCAGGAAATCGGGAGTAAAGAGAAATGACCATATCCTCGATATTGGCTGTGGGACAGGACTGCTGTCACTGAAATTTCTCGATAAGGCAGATTGCGCACTCACGGCAATTGATAGCTCAGCCCAGATGCTGGGGATATTCCGGGAAAAGATTGAAAAATGCAATCTGACTGGGAAAATTCATTGCA
>JBAXTR010000132.1:0-6296 GCA_037130095.1 Methanomicrobiales archaeon | reverse complement strand
ATACCGAATTCTGCGCATTCTGCAACAGGTTGCGGGTCACATCGGACGGGAACCTCAAGCCATGCCTCCTGAGAGCAGATAACCATGTCAATATAAGGGGTAAGACAGGGATCGATCTTGAAAAAGCCTTTATTGAAGCAGTTAACAGGCGGGCCCCTTTTTACCATTGACAAATTAAAAGACAGGCATGTATTAAGCAGGAAAATTTGTGCTCCGTTTCATTTGTCAGGGAAATTTCCGGAATTTTTATACAATTCCGGGGCCAATAGCAAGCGTATGAGTGATGTAAAAGAGTACGCAAATATCCTGGAGTACCTCTACAATAAGAGCCTGGTCCTTCATGATACTGCAATGTTTCACCCGGTCCTGAAATTCTATTTTATTGACAGCCTGGCCCACATAGACTATACTCTCAGCCTCCTGTCTTACACCTATACATCACCACGAAATATTATGTCCGGAGAATACCTCCGCTGGAGGGTTGACGAAGAGAAAAAAGGAGACCGGCCACATTTCGGCAGGTTCGTCAACTGGTTAAAAGAAGTCCACCCGGACAGGTTTGAACGACTTCCCCTTCTCTGGCAGGACATCTATGACAGTGAGACCAGGGCAGGATACAGGAGTTTCCGGATTGTTATTGACCCTGACCAGACCAGCCCGCTGCCAGCTGCTATTTTCGCGAAAATAATTGACGAATTTTTCAATAATGAATTTTTAAAGAGCCTTTACACCGATGCATCGCTCAGCAATCTGTTTGAAGAATTTAAACGGGATGTAATCAACACCGGGAAATGACATGGACGTCGTAAACCTCACCAGGGAACTCGTAAAGATTAAAAGTGAAAACCCACCCGGGAACACCGAGGAGGTAATCCATTATATCAAGGGATTTCTTGACAGCCTTGGTGTCCGTACTACGATAATCAGGAACAGGGGGGGGCGGGACAACCTCATCAGCGCGAATCTGAAACATCACCTCCTGCTCTGTGGCCACGTGGACGTGGTGCCGGCAATGCCGGATGGTTGGCGGTACCCACCGTTCTCAGGTATGATCGAAGATGGATATCTTTACGGAAGGGGGTCCACGGACATGAAAGGGGGTTGTGCAGCACTCCTTTCTTCTTACCAGCGACTTATCGATTCCGGAAAAGAACCTGATGTGGATTTTCTTTTTGTTTGCGATGAGGAGACCAGCGGTACGTATGGAATCAGGTGTATACTATCCAAGGACCTCCTCCGGCCATGTGATGTGATTATTGCAGAACCATCACCAGAACTGAACCCGAACATCGGAGAGAAAGGACTTTGCAGGATTAATCTGCATTTCCGCGGCGAACCTGGACATGGTTCATTATATCCCACCCGTGGAGTCAGCGCCGTAATGGAGGCATACCAGACCCTCGACTATTTACGCAAGATACACCGGCATGAATACCATGTAAAAGGGGAAGTTGACACAATCATCGAAAAATCTTCCCGGGTCCTGCGGGATATCCTGGGTGTTGACGAGGCAAAACACATTCTCCGAAGGGTCATGTTCAACCCTGGCAGGATCGAGGGGGGTGAAAAAGCCAACATCGTCGCGCAGCACTGCGACCTGCAGCTTGATATCAGGGTCCCGTGGGGGTGTTCGATCCCGGACCTCATTGCAGATATTGCAAGAAATTCACCAGGAGCAACCGTCGAGGAGGTCAGCATCAGTGACCCTTCGATGACCTCGCCTGATTGCAGGCTTGTTGAAGTCACCTGCAGAGAGATATCGCGTGTTTATGGATCACCAGCCCAGCCAATAGTCCAATGGGCAGCAAGCGATGCAAGGTACCTGCGGACAGAGGGGTTCCGTGTGGTCGAATACGGACCTGCTGAGATTACGTTACTCCATGCAGTAAATGAAAGAGTTTCAATCGAAGCTCTAGAGAAATCTACCGGGGTCTTCGAGGGGATTATCAGTAATTTCACCATCGATAAATGAATATATCCATAGATTTCCGTAAAATCTGCTCATTTTCATGGATAGTCTTGTTTTTAGCGACTATTTTTTGTATCGCGATTAAATTCTTACTAAAATAGAAGTGAACCAAAAATCACGTCTGTTTCTTTTCCAAGGAATATTTCTAAAAAAAGATAAGGGTTACCGTTGCCAGGTCAGTCTTCCCTGAGCATCTGATCAATTGCCCTTGCTGCAACCTTAGCGGTTCCCATGGCAAGAATAACCGTTGCTGCACCAGTAGCTACGTCACCCGCTGCAAAAAACCTGGGGACCGAAGTCTTCCCTTCTGGATTAACTTTGACATTTCCTTTCTTCTCCCGTTCCAGGCCTTTTATTTCTGAAATCAGAAGAGGGTTTGGTCCCTGCCCTATTGCCTCGATGAACATGTCTGCATCGATGACGAATGCACTTTCATCGACCGGCCGGGTTGAGGGCCTCCCGGACTCATCCGGCGCACACATTTCCATCTGGACACATTCAACACCGGTTACACAGGTGTCCCCGGTAATACGGATTGGATTTACGCAGGCAAGGATCTCAACTCCTTCTTCTTTTGCGTGGATTACTTCGTCAATCCTAGCAGGAAGGTCTTCCTCACGGCGCCGATATACAAGGGTTACTTTTGCACCAAGGCGCCTCGCCACCCTCGCAGCGTCCATGGCAACATTACCGCCGCCGGCGACAACAACACGACTGCCCCTTTTCACCGGTGTATCAAAGGCGGGGAACTGGTCAGCATGCATAAAATTCACACGGGTAAGAAATTCATTGGCTGAGTAGACCCCGTTTAATTGTTCTCCTGGTATCCCCATAAAATTGGGGAGGCCTGCACCGGTTGCGAGAAAGATTGCATCGAATTTCATCAGCTCGGGGACAGTGATACTCCGTCCGGCAAGATAGTTGAGCCGGATTTCAACTCCCATTGCAAGCACCTGCTCCACTTCTGCCCTTACTATCTCCTTCGGTAACCGGAATTCGGGGATCCCGTACATCAGGACACCACCGGCTTCATGCAGGGACTCAAACAGGGTGACTTTATGCCCGAGCCGGGAAAGTTCTGCAGCTGCTGTCAGCCCGGCAGGACCTGCCCCGACCACAGCGACATGGCGGCCTGTTTGCAACTGTTTTTCTGGCACGCTTGTTCCATGTGCACGCTCCCAGTCTGCAATAAACCGTTCCAGAGATCCAATCGAGATTGGTTTTTCCTTTCCGGCCAGGATACATTCCCCTTCGCATTGTGTCTCCTGGGGACAGACACGCCCACAGACCGCAGGGAGCATGTTGTCAGCCTTGATAATTACAGCAGCATTCCTGAAATTTCCAAGTGCTATCTCGGCAATAAAAGCAGGGATGTCGATGCAGACCGGGCAGCCATTCACGCATTTTGGCTTTTTGCATTGCAGGCACCTCTCTGCTTCAAGCATTGCCTCATCAGGGGAAAGACCAGGGGATACTTCATAGAAATCGTGTACCCTCTGTCCTGCAGGACGGTCTTCCATGATTTACCTCTCCCCTTTACAGCTGCATGGGTGATCATGGTATTGTTCCAGCGACTCACGTTCTTCCGGCTGGTACGTTCTTAGCCTTTGCATCAGGATGTTGAAATCAACAAGGTGGGCATCAAATTCAGGTCCATCCACGCAGGCAAACCGGGTCGCTCCTCCTACCTGGACACGGCATGAGCCGCACATCCCAGTCCCGTCCACCATGATCGGGTTCAGGGATACGAATGTTTTGACATTATAGGGCCGGGTAATTTCCGATGTCACTTTCATCATAATAGCCGGGCCGATGATCCATACACAGTCGATAGTTCGTTTCGCCAGCTCCACCTTGAGAACGTCCGCGGCAAATCCGTGGATCCCTTTACTGCCGTCATCGGTAGTGACGAACAGTTCGTCACAGCAAGCCCTCATCTCGTCTTCAAGAATGAGAAGCCCGGCATTTCTCGCCCCGATAATCCCTATGACATAATTCCCGGCTGATTTTGCAGCTTTTGCAATAATCGGGGCGCTGGAAATACCAACCCCGCCCCCGATGATAACACAGGTGCCATATTTCGACATTTCACTCGGACGACCGAGTGGGCCGGCTATATCCCTGATCATGTCTCCCGGGCGGAGTGAAGCAAGCAGTTCCGTGGTCTTACCCACCGCCATAAAAATAATCCTGACCGTGTCACCGTCAACCGCTGATATTGTGAGGGGGATCCGCTCCCCCGACTCATTAACCCTGACAATTAAAAACTGGCCGGCTTTTGCATGGTGGGCCACGTGCGGTGCAAATACCCACATCTGAAAGACCCGTTCAGCAAGTTGTGTCGCCTTTAAAACCCTGTACAACGATATTACACCTTCTGGTACTGCCGGGGTATCATCCCGGTCTCCGAGTATCGTACTTATTGATCGGGACGCATCTTTATTTTACGCACCCGTACCGCAACACCACGTTTTGAATTGTCCATCTCGTGGGCACCCATCGCAGCCTTCCCAGTGCCCAAAACCCGCGGACCGACAACCAGGACCTCGTCCCCTTCCCTTATACATGGGTCGACATGTTCGACACCCGGCGCAAGGATATCTCCCTGTGGAACGAAATCAGAGATCACTACCCGGTACCCTTCCCCAA
This sequence comes from Methanomicrobiales archaeon, assembly GCA_037130095.1. Lineage (GTDB taxonomy): Archaea > Halobacteriota > Methanomicrobia > Methanomicrobiales > Methanospirillaceae > CAIKOD01. The sequence continues at coordinate 1,678 of JBAXTR010000132.1, read as the reverse complement.
GAAGCTTCCAGCCTTCAAACGTAGGCCTTATCAGCCCTGTCCCGGTGTCAAGTGAGAACATCTGCACGCGGTTCCGTGAATACTGGACTGCCGGGTACCGCCCTCTTGACATCAGCCCGCCCGTGTCAGGAACCATCCCGAACTGCCATGAACAGGTCCCTCTGAGGAGGTCCTGCTTCACCCGGCGGCTCCCACCAAGTGCAGTATCGAGGGCTGCAAGGGAGGCCCCATCGGTTGGTCTACGACCTGGACAAGTAAATTCAAGGTCTATTCCGGCAATATCTGCAGCCATCTTTGCTACTTCAAGTGCACCACCATCCAGGTGGGCAATAACACGGCGGTAATGATTTTTCTGAAGGTATTCCGCTATGACCCCGGAAATAAAGGCCTTTTCTTCCCGGTCCCAGTACCCTGTCACCGGAACATCGTAATGGGCAGCCGGATATACAAGTTCCAGTTCTCTCGGGACGAGACCTACAGGGGATGTTACGATCAACTCGTGGGCTCTTCCCTGGATTGCGCGTGTAAATTTGTTATGGCTCTGTGAGAGTGAATACGGTTTCCTCGCAGAACAGGGTAATAAAACCGCAGTATCTGCCTGGGGTGGCTGGTATCGTTCCACTACCCGCCGGGCGAAGCGGCGGATCTCGACACGGTTGAGCGTCTCACCGGACGTCGCCCCGAACGGGACTTCCTTGGCAACCGGCACAACCTGTTCCATCAGGTCGTACATCGAATCGAGGTGCCGCATGATGGCGACATGCGTTGAATGCATCCTGCACCTGGACTCCACTAGTTCCCTGAGCCTTGATGCAGCGATAAACCTGGATACCAACGCAAGTTCTTTTATTAAAGCCATACGGTTATGCTGGGCGAGGTTACCTGCCTTGCATCCATCACAATTACAAACCCCTGCAGCCATCCATTTGCTGTCGAATTCACCTTCCGGAAGGAGAAAAATACCCCGGGCTGCCGCGAGATCACAGGCGATGAAATCAAACAGGTCAAACCCGGAATAGCAGAGGATATGGATATTTGAAGGGACTGCAGCGGCAGGGACATACCAGACCGTGTCTGGCGGAATGGCTGCTTTCATTGCAGTAAGCCAGGTCACATAATTCCTCGGATTGTTAAGGACCGTATGCCATCCCGGTACCATCACGCAATCACCGGAATTAACCCCTGACAGATGGTGCGGATGGATCATCACCGGTGTGGTCGGTTTATCAGGCCAGTACTTCAGAATAAATTCAGGCCCTGCGGAAAGAGGGACATTTGATAATATTGTTTGCTTCAGTTCCGGGAATACGGGTTCCGGATCAACAGCTGCGGGGAATGCGATACTCGTTTCATTGAGGATATATGTCCCGGACCTGGCCAGTCCATCCCGTCGTTTCACTTCAACGCTGCTCAAGGCGCACCTCAGGTAATTCCCTGCTCACGAGGGAAGCCCATCCCGGACCACAGCGGACGGTTACAGAGATACCGGGGTTCGCCTCAAACAAGGCTCTGATCCCCCGGCACCCTGAAATGACCATGTGGTCATCCCATTCCGGGAGTTCACATTGACCGATGGGAAATGTTTCCTTCAGTTCAACAGGATACGGTCCAAATGGCGGCCTGAAAAGCAGCACCGTATCGTACCCAGGTACTCCTCCTGAAGGGATCCGGTCAAAGG
>JBAXTR010000131.1:0-6306 GCA_037130095.1 Methanomicrobiales archaeon | reverse complement strand
TTGCGGTAATCTGGAGATGCGCGCGAGGTATCCACAAAAATTCTATCGATATTTACCACTGGTGCACCATGGCCATGACCGGCACCCAGGAAGGTAAGTGTCCGGAACATCAGGTTCCCTGTTATCCCATCAGGGGCGATAATGACTCCTGCATCCGAAATTGCGTTTTCTACAAGGATTTCATAATGGGTTTCCCCGGTAAGACGGGCAACAAGCTCAGCTTCCGCCATACTCCGGTCGACCCTCCGGTTCCGGCCAACGTCGCCAAGCCGTCCCCCTGAAAGAATCGCTACCCGTGTTGGAAGGCCGAATCTTTCTGCAATTTCCCTGCCCTTCTTGACAAACGTCACTTTTTCAGCCACAGACCAGCCTTCATCCACCCCTACCGGGGCCAGCAGGAATTTTTTCCCGCCCGCAGTCTCGAGTAGGGCGATACGTTCGAGGTGATCGATTCCAGCGGCCAGTTTCAAGGCCTTTAATGTTGCGTTTGCAGGTAATGTGCCACGAACTGCTGCCCTGATCGTCCCCTTCATAAGGTCGGTCACCAGGTCCTGTTCCGGAGATGATGAGGTATGAATATCGAGATTTTCTGTCCCCGGGTCAATGGTACCCGGCTTGCAATAAAGAATAATCTGATCGCTGATCCCGGATTTAATGACGCTGGATATGACTTTTTCCGTATCCTGTTCGATCCCGATTCCAATTTTCTTCATACACAGTCACCAGGACCGGTAAAGAGCCGCATGATGCCATTTTTTGAAAAATCAAAGACAAGTGATTCCTGGTCTTCGTAGGTTATTTTAAGGTCTTTGGTCGTGTCTACCGTCCCGATTACCTTTGCTGTCATACCAACAGCAGAAAACCGTGAACAGACTTCTTCAGTATTTTTCTCATGCACGGTCAGGATGAACCCCATACCAGGGTACATCCGCACCCATTGCTCAAAGGAGATATTGTTCTCCTCCAGGTCAGGATGGGGAATCCGGGCAAGATCAATCGTAGCACCCTTGTTGCTCACTTCAAGGAGCATACCAAGAGTCCCGATTACACCGGGGTTGCTGATATCTTTTCCGGCGGTTATGAGGTGATCCCGCCCAAGTTGTTCAAGAACCTGGATCTGTGCCCGTACGTAGGAAGCGGATTTCATCGTCACCGAATCCCAGTTAAGGAAACAGGATGGGTGTACCCTGCCGCTCAGGTCAATAGCGGCGACGACCAGATCTCCATTCTCTGCGGTATGCGAGTAAATAACCGAATCAACATCTGCCACTCCGATGATGGCCACGTCAATGACGCTGTACGGTGTATCAGGATGGAGATGTCCCCCGACAATCGGGACACCGAACTGGTACGATGCATCATGCATTCCATCAATCACCTGTTTCCTGATAGAATTGTCTGATATTGAAAATACATCGACCATGGCGATCGGTTTTCCTCCCATCGCCGCGATATCATGAATATTAACAAGGACCGAGCAGTAGCCAGCCCAGTAAGGGTCGGCCTCCATCAGCTTGCTCCATATCCCGTCTGCTGCGAGAAGAAGGGCTTCATTCCCATGTCGGATAACTGCTGCGTCCTCACCAAACGAGGCCATTACGTCAGGGGTGTCGATCCGGATCGCTTTTACCATCTCGCCGATGGCATGCTTCCGTTTCACTCCTTCATAGTCCCTGACGACACTTGCGATCTTTTCTGTGGAACAATAAAAAACCACGGTACTATCACCAACGCGGAAATGTAGTATTGGTATTCAGTGTCATCAGACATAATTTATTTGATATACCGTCGAAGTTTCATTATGGACTGGACAGAAAAATACCGCCCGACTCATCTTGCTGACATTGTAGGGAACGGTACGGCTGTCCACCAGATGCTGGACTGGGCACGTGGATGGAAACGCGGCACAAAACCACTGATTCTCTATGGGAAACCAGGTATCGGCAAGACCTCCGCGGCATATGCCCTGGCGAACGACATGCAGTGGGAGGCAATGGAGCTCAATGCGAGCGACCAGAGGACAAAAGCCGTCATAGAACGGGTTGCCGGGGCAGGGAGTACATCCGGCAGCCTTACCGGGGCCTCAAGGAGGCTGATTGTCCTTGACGAGGCGGATAACCTGCAGGGCACCGCCGATAAAGGCGGGGCAAAAGCAATTCTTGATATCATCCGTGACGCACGCCAGCCCATCATCCTGATCGCGAATGACCTGTACGGGCTCGCGGCAGACCTTCGCGCTGCGTGTGATCCTGTGCAGTTCAAGGCCCTTCCCGCACGTTCCCTGGCACCTCACCTGAAATACATCTGTTCTTTGGAGAACGTGCAATGCAATGAACAGGCTATAAAAGGCATTGCCGAGAACTCCGCAGGAGACATGAGGGCAGCTGTTACCATGCTGTATGCCGCATCCATTGGAAAAGAGCGCATCGGTGAACCTGATATCAGGACTTCTATGAAAGATGGGCGCGCGAGTATATTCCAACTCGTTCCGGCAGTATTCGGCAGGAGCACGGGCGATGACCTGATCCGGATGTCAGTTGAGATCGATGATAAGCCTGATGCCATCGAACAGTGGATTGAGGCGAACGTAGGCACACTTAAAAGCCCGGAAGATACCGCAGAAGCCTACCGTTATCTCTCACGGGCTGATGAATATCTCGGGTATACCTATCGCCAGCAGTATTACACGCTCTGGCGTTATGCCACGGTGAACATGCTGTTAGGCACCAATATAGCATCAGGGGGCCATGGGATCCATGAAAGAATATCATCACCAAGACGGTGGCAGAAAATGGCATCTTCAAGGCGCCAGAAAGGCATACGGACATCACTTCTTGGTAAGTTCAGTGGCCTCATGCATATGCCCCAGCGGACCATCCGCGATGGGTACCTGAGCCTGCTGTCAATCCTTGCCGAAAAGGAACCACTCCTTTTTGCACGGGTCCTTGACCTTGATGCAGACCAGCTCGCACTTCTTATCCATGACCGTGTCAGGGCAACTGCAATTGCAAAACAGATCGCGGCTGAAAAGAGGGAAGAGGACAAAAAGGAGAAGATAAAAGTGCGGAAAAAGTCTGCAGCTGACCAGAAAAAAAAGCCGTCGCCCTCCGATGAAACGGCCGGAATGGATGTCGTGGTTCCGGGACCGGTTCCACCTGTTGAGCAGGGAGCCACCCCGTCTGCAAAGAATGAATGCCCGCCGAAGAGCGGGGGGAAACAGTCAACCCTGTTCTGATGGGGTCTTCCTTTTATTATAACGGTGAAGGATCACCCCGCAGTCTATTATATCCCCGCCATCGCTGTAACACTCAAAACCGAGATGGTACACGATGAGATCGCAGTTGAGACCCCGTGCGAGTTCCTTCATCGGCGGGACCATTTCACCTGCCGGCCGGATTGAATAGATGAGGTCAGTTCCCTGGTATTGATCGATATCCGGGGAAAATATATCGTCCTTAATGAAAATGACACCTTCTGGTGGTACCTGGTGTTTTATGTCAGTACTGCGGCAATCGATTCCTTGCGATCTGATATATTCCGCAGCAGTGAAGTTGTCGCCGACGCCTATCTCAACCGGGTTGCGGTAATGCTTGGCTATATACCTGCCGATACAATTCTCAATACGTTTATACCCATCCATTCCAGTATAGTATTGGAATGGACGTCCATATTTTTTGGGATCATCGTGCGCCTCAAGGTCTGGCTGCACCGATCGGTAGATCTGTTTCCGCGATTACCGGTACCACGGTGCGGGTCAGTGATAACCCGATAGTCCTTAACGGGTATATCGGACACAGGAGACAGGTTGATGCGGGTATTGTACTTGACAGTCTCGGCACCTATGTACACCGGCAGGGAATCCAGGATCCCGTGCTCCTTGTCATCGGGCAGGACCTTTTTGCAACAGGCCACGAATTTGTATTTGGGCTTGCACGCCCACAGACCCGGGTATCTGTCGTTTCCGGTGTCCGCCTCGGCAACGAATATTATGGCCGTCACCCTGATGATGAAGACCTTATAGAACGCATTGCCAAGGAAGGATCTCATGAATTAGGGCATATTTACGGGCTTTCGCATTGCGAGAATCACGAATGCATTATGTTTAACCCTCATACCCTCGACGAACTGGACGGGAAAAAGAAAGAATTCTGTATGGAATGCAGGATTGAACTGGAGAAAGGAAAATCTGCGATCCTCCCCTGCTGATGTGTGTTCCCTGTCAAGGTCCTGAAGTTATTCTGCTCCTGCAGGAATTGCATGGTCGAAACAGGGGGTAAAAAAACTCTGATTTCGTTTTTAGCAAAAAAGAATGGAATACTGATTTTATAGCTAATGTGAAAAATGATTACTTATTCACCCTGGAACAGGCTAATCCAGAATAGACTGGAGCCCAGGGGGAATTTTTTGGCCAGCGTGTTGGCTGACTGGTAAAAGGATGTTGTTACCGGAGTATTTACCTGGGCGACCGGGTTATTGACTCTATACAGGGTGTCTTTACCCGCTGCAGTTGAAGTCAGGTAACTGTGGGTGTTCACTACTTCCATATTTTGTGGAATAATTACTTTTGAAGTAGCAGATTTTACCTGGCTGGTTGTTCCTACTGTTGAAGACGGGTTCACTATCGTCACGCTGTAGATATATTTTTCATCGAATGGTACCAGGGTTTTCACGCCTGTCAGAGAGGTAACGGTAAACTCCATAAAGAAGGTCAGGTTATACGTGCCGTTCTTCATCGGGCAGGGGGTGTTGATTGTTAAGGGGAATGTTATCGAATCGCCTGGATGTACAACAACCCCGTCAGGGATTGGGCTTATCTTTGGATTGAAGGTGAATCCATTAGTGGACGAAGCATTCAGGATTACCCCGTTTTGTTTTGACCAGTTGAGAGTCCCTATGTTTTCCACGGTTAACATGACATTGTATGAATTACAGGGTGCCATGGTTTTAGGAATGGTACTACTGACAAATTTCGACTCGTAAGGCAATGTAAAGGTCATTATCGTCCATATTTGTGTTCCAGTTCTGACAGTAGGTGTCACGAATGGCTTTGGTTTTCCACCTAGCGGATAATAGTCGCTGTTAAGGCTGTCGATTACATACGGGTGGTCAACGATACCATCACCACGGTCGTATAATGCTGTTTGTGAGAACCCTGTGCCGTTCGGGTCAGCCCAATAGTTACCGGCGAGTTTCGGCCCACCGTAGATATTACTGCCTGAAGGAGCCGGAATCGGTATTGGCCAGTTCCAATAGTTCCTGCTTACACCATCGGTCTTGAAATTCAGGTTATTGTTGAAGTAATTGTTGTAGATGGTGTTATTGTTCGCATTCGTGATATTGATCCCATTCTGGGTATTATACATGATGTAGTTGGTAAAGATCTCATTGTTATCAGAACCTGTAATGTTCACGCCGGACAGGCTGTTATTATTGATGTTGTTACCGCTGATGGTATTCCCGTAGCTGGGATCGATATTTATTCCGTTCCCTGCATTGTACGTGATGGTGTTACCAAGGATCTTGGTATAGTTTGAATCCACGAGCCTGATACCGTCGTTCTGGTTATAACTCACGTTATTGTTGCCGGATATCGTGTTGTTGTCTGAATTTCTAAGGAAAATGCCGACCTGCTGGTTGTTGGTGATAGTGTTCGCTGTCAGGATGTTGTTATCAGACCTGAACATGTCGATTCCGTCAAGAGTATTGTTATGCACCGTGTTATGGTCGAGCGTGTTATTATCTGCCCCAAGGAATAACGAGATTCCACTGTACTGGTTATCGTTTGCGACATTATGGTAGAGACTGTTGTTTTTGGACCCGAACGCTAGTGTGATACCCTGTCTCAGGTTCGTGCTTGCGTTATTCTCGTTAATTGTATTAAATGAACTATCAAGAAGCCTGATACCGTCGTTCGTATTGTTCAGGGCGATGTTATTAAGAATTCTGTTGTTGTCAGCTCTTTCCAGGAGTATACCGGTCCCATTAAAGATCCCTGTACCGGTGTTGGAATTTGCGGTATTTCCAGATAGCGTGTTGTTGTCAGCCCTTTCAAGATAAACACCAATACGACTTTGCGTGGCGTTGTTAGTATATAGCTCATTCCAGTCTGAGCGATCAAGGTGGATACCATGATTGCTGTTATTAAATGCCGTGTTCAGTGTGAGAGTATTATTGTTTGACTTTTCCAGGTAGAATCCATCACCCCAATTCAGGTTATTTGATGCATTATTGCGAACGAGGGTGTTATTATCCGATTTGAACAGGTAAATCCCGTCATCCGCATTATACATGGCAGTATTGTTATAC
>JBAXTR010000130.1:0-6343 GCA_037130095.1 Methanomicrobiales archaeon | reverse complement strand
ATATGATGGGTGTGAAGAAACTCAATCGTATTTAAAATTCCAGGCATGCAATGTACATAAACACATGTCAGTTATAGTCCTTGGTACTGCATCACATGTCGGTAAAAGCACAATTGTCGCAGCCCTGTGCCGGTCCCTGGTCAACCGGGGGTACCAGGTGGCGCCATTCAAATCACAGAACATGAGCCTTAATTCATTTGTGACACAGGACGGCTGTGAGATCGGGATCGCCCAGGCAATGCAGGCTTTTGCAGCGAAACTGGACCCGGAAGCAGATATGAACCCGGTTCTCTTAAAACCAAAAGGAGGAACGGTTTCTCAGGTGGTCCTGCTTGGCCATCCCTACAAAGATGTTGCAATATCGGACTATTATCAGGAGACAGACTACCTTCTCGATGTCGCCGTTGAATCTGCAAAGAGACTCCTCGTAAAATATGGTCACATTGTGGTAGAAGGGGCAGGTGGGGCTGCCGAAGTCAATCTCTATTCACGTGATATTGCGAATATCAGGCTTGCAAAAACCCTGGAGATGCCCATTATCCTGGTAGCGGATATTGAACGGGGTGGAGTCTTTGCATCCATATATGGTACCCTGCAACTCCTCCCTCCTGAAGTCAGGGGCCTTGTAAAAGGGATTATTATCAATAAATTCAGAGGGGATCCCGATATTTTCTTTCCGGGCATCAGCATCATCGAGGACCTAACCGGAGTACCTGTCCTTGGGATTGTGCCGTTTTGCAATATTCCACTCCCTAGCGAGGACTCCCTTTCACTCGGGGACAAAAAAGCAGGACAACACCCGGTCCGGATTGCGATAATCCGCCTCCCGCACATCTCCAATTTTACTGATTTTGAGCTCCTGGAACAGCATGCCGCAGTGGACTATGTCCCATTAGGAGAACCGCTCGGTGGTTACGACTGTATCATCATCCCCGGGACAAAAAATACCATTGAGGATTTAATGGAACTGCGCCGGAGCGGCGGGGTGGAGAAACTCACCTGGATGAGAAATGCGGGAATACCAATAATCGGGATATGCGGGGGGTACCAGATGCTGGGACGTGAACTGCACGATTCTGGAGTTGAGTCCTGTGAGGGGATATATCAGGGGCTTGGATTTCTCAACGGCGTGACGAAGTTCATCGGTTACGAAAAAAATACAACCCAGGTCCGTCACCATGCTAACCCGGTGCACCCGATACTATCCGGGATCGGGGATGTGGACGGGTACGAAATCCATATGGGGGTAACCGACAGGGGAGATGATGCTGAAGCATTCGATAATGAGGGGGCCGTATCCGCTGACGGCCTTGTCATCGGTACCTACATGCACGGTCTGCTGTCTAATCCGCCGGTTGTCAACGCACTCCTTTCGTACCTGCATGAAAAGAAAGGTGAACCGTTCACGCAACTGAAAGATGGGGAATCTGCAAACCCCTATGACCAGCTTGCCCAACATTTCGAAGAGCATGTGGACATAAAAAAAGTAATCGAGATCTTTACCGGGGTTTGAAAGAAAAATACCGGCGATGCAGGCACTGGGGTAGCAGATTACCCCTGATTCACGACATCCGGGCGGATTATTGCTTTTTTCCCGGAATATGCGGATATGGTAGTTTCCACCTGCCGGAGCAGCGAGGGGATCTCGACTTTCAGGGTTGTGATACGTCCATCGATGCCAGCCATATTCTGTTCCAGCTCTGCCAGTTCACTCATTTTTTCGCGGTAGCGACGGTCAAGAGATTCTTTCTCATGGATGAAACTGCTCCCTTCAATTTTCTTCCTGGTCTCTTTCAGCTGATCTCCGGTACTTTCGATCCTGTCGAAAATTTCCTCCAGTTTCCCGGGCAGAACTGCAGGGTCAGAGAAATAATAATGTTCCTCCTTATTCCGAAGGGAAATATTCCCGTGCCTGACCATAAGGATGATGTCAGGAAGTACCTCCTTCAGCTCCTGGCAAAGGACAGGAATTCCAGGAATTTCGCTTTTTAAGAGGAGTTCTGAAAGGGTATGTGTCTTTTTCCCAAGGGCCATGTTGTGGTCTTTCTGGGCGACTTTTTCGGCCCGTTTCAGGACGTGGACTATCATATCTGCTGATGAGGAAAACTCCCCAAGTGCCCTCTCATGCTCCTCTTTCAGCTGTTTCTCTTCGGCATGCAGTTCGTCCAACTGTTGCATACGCGGGTCGTGCCTTAAACGACGGATTTCATCATTGAGGACCTCAATTTCACCTTTCAGTGCTATTGACCGTTCCGTGAGCTGCGGGTACCGGTTTTCTGCATCACTCAATTCTTCACAAGCATGGCGGTAAGAATCGTGGAACTGACGTATCCTGTTAAGATCCTCTCCTTTTTTCCGGGCCTCTGCAATGACGGGGTTCATGGTGTTAATTTCCCGTCCGACCTGGTCGATAGCTGCCCGGATAGCTTTCATATCCTCGGGGAAAACACCCATAAGGTACCGCCCCGGTCCTGCCGAGCTTTTCAGGCACCCCTTGAGACACTCGGTAGCTGCGAAATAAAAATCATCAGGATTTTCCGGGAACGGCCGGTTCAGTGCAGACATAATGGCCTTTTTATAGAGAGGCAGGGATTTTTCGACGACTTTTTCAAGTTTTGGATGTACGACCCCGTCGCGTTCTGCAGATCCTAGAGACCCGACCAGTCCCTTTAGATTTTCAATACTCCCAAGAATTTTTTTCCTTGACGATTCGAGATGTTCTTTCTCTTTTTTCCCGACGTTTGATTGCTCGTCCGTAAGCCAGTCCGGTATATCACCTGGTACCAGGTTTAAGGGGACTTCTTCTTCTTTCCGGAACATTTCCTTTAACTGCTTAAACATGAATATACCAGTTTAGACATTCAAGAAGACATCCTTTCTGATTCCATGCTGCAGGGGGGGCCTAAAAAAAGGTGTCACCCGGTCAGTCATCACCCGCAATCCGGCGCAGCCGTTCAACACCATCTATCTCCCTGATTACCTTGAAAACTGCCGGGGGGACCAGTTCTTCCCACGGTTCCCCGGAAAGCATCCTTCTCCGGATTTCAGTACCGCTATGGGTAGCCCGTTCATACATAGCCGGGGAATTAACAAGGATCCCTGCTTCGCGGAATAATCTTACAACGAGGGGATTGCTGGAATAAATGATATCAAACGGGGGTGCCAGTGACCTCACATGCGAAACCCACAGGGCATTTCTCCGGATATCCTCTATCGGGATCACATAAAACGGGCATCCAAGTCCTTCAAGGGCAGTGGTTATCATCAGTACCCGCTCACCCCCGGTGAACGGGTTCTCAATTTCATGGCTCATCTGGGCGCTCCCAACCCCGATCACTATCTCATCAACACTTTCCGCAATCTGGCGGAGGACGGTCTGGTGACCATTATGGTACGGCTGGAACCGCCCGATATAGAATGCCCGGCTCATTTTGACACCACCATGTTTGCAATCCTGGCTGCAAATGCACCTGCAGTAAACCCGGAATCAATATTAACAACCGCAAGGACCGAACAGGACTGGAGCATACTCGCAAGGGCTGCCCTTCCCTGGCCCATGTACCCGTAACCACTGCTAACCGGGACTCCGATAACCGGGCGGTCAACAAGCCCGGCAACCACCGCAGGAAGAGTACCCTCCCGACCTGCGGCCACAATGAATACGTGGGCATCAAGGAGGTCTTTTATTGCAGGGAAAAGCCTGTGAATGCCGGCTGCACCGACATCATACGCAGTACAAACCCTGCAGCCCATCTCCTCGGCAATTACTTTTGCCTCTTCGGCAACGCCAATATCGGATGTCCCTGCAGTGATAATCCCGATGACACCACCCGTGGCAGCGGGTGCAGGGGCACCGGGTGCGGACAGTACCACCATTTTTGCAGCCTCGTGACACTGAAAATGCAACCCTTTCTTACTGCTTTTTTCCCTGATTATGTCCTGCTGCACGGGGGTAATCCTGGAGATCAGGCACCTGCCGGCCACCTCGGCATGGTGGATTGCGATTTCTGCAAGATGAACAGGTTCTTTTCCTTCAGCCAGCACAACCTCCGGAATTCCGCACCGGAGCTGCCTCCCAAGATCAAGGCGCGCAAAATCACCAACTGCATCTATCCGCAGGCCTTCAATCTCCTTAACAGCCTCATCGAGCGAAATCTGCCCGTTATTAAGCCTGTTTAAGGCATCCCTGAGCATGTGATTCGGTTGCATGGTTTGATAATAAAGATATGGTCTGGCGTATAATTATACGTTCATCATATGAGCTATCTTTTATATGTCGCATTATTCGGGGCAGTCGCCGTTATATTCCTCTGGCTACGTGATGCCCGGATATATTATCGCACCGGCCTTCCGGGGTACCGGAAAGCAGCGCGATATGGGGTGTTATTTGGTGCACTTGCCACCCTTGGGTTCCTTATTGCGTTGCTTGGTACTTCTGCAGAAGTGCTTGGTATCGGCATAGTGATGGCTGCACTATTCCTCCGGGACAGGGGCACCCGGGAGAAGGTATGGACAGATGAAAGTACCATAGAGCGTTTCCTGGGCTCAGTACGATATAGGAAAAAATAGGATTGCAGACAGGAATGGTGTAAGAAGGATGATACAGAAGCCAAGGGGAACCAGGGACTTCCTCCCTGATGAGATGGAGAGACGGAGAATAGTAGAGAAACGTATGCGGGATGTTGCCCGCTGCTGGGGGTACCGCGAAGTATGTACCCCTGAATTTGAGGAACTGGAGTTGTTCACCGCGAGATCCGGCGAAGGGATCATCGAGGAAATGTACGTATTTGAGGACAAAGGGGGCCGGATGATGGCTCTCCGGCCGGAGATCACGGCAGCGGTCCAGAGGATGTACCTTAACGAGGCACGGGTTACCCCAAAACCATTACGATGGTGTTACTTCGCAGACTGTTTCCGGTATGAAAGACCACAGAAAGGACGATACCGGCAGTTCTGGCAGTTTGGCGTTGAGTTAATTGGTGCAGATACACCGGTCGCGGATGCAGAGGTCATTATGCTGGCCAGGGACCTCCTGCAATCTTCCGGGGTATCCTTCTCCCTCCATATCGGACACCTGGGTTTCATGAAAGCCCTGCTTTCAGGGATTGATATTAAAGAACAACATATTTTAAGACGATATCTCGATAAAAAGGACTTTGATGGCCTGAAAGGCCACCTTTTTGCCTCAGGCAGGGAAGACCTCTATACATCACTCACCAGGTTGCTCGACTGCCGGTCACTTGATGAAATTACTGAAATTACCGGAAAAATTCCCGAATATGAAAGGATTGAGGAGACACTGGGGCTGCTTGATGAAATGGAAGTACCATATTCCCTCGATCCGGGCATAGCCCGGGGACTCGACTATTATACAGGCATGGTATTCGAGGCATTTGCGGATAACCTCGGTGCAGAGAACCAGATCATGGGTGGTGGTGCCTACCGTCTTGCTCACCTCTTTGGCGGGGATGATGTGCCATCATCAGGGTTTGCAATTGGGTTTGACCGTGTCATGGTCTCACTTGGGGAAACGGTTGGAGAGCGTGAACGTGTCGTAGGTGTGGTATACACCCCTGAGGGAAAATCTCATGCGCTTCAGGTTGCTAAGGCCTTCCGGGAGGCCGGGTTACGGACTGAAACAGATATTATGGGGCGTAATATCGGGGCCCAGATCACCCATGCATCAAAATCTGCACAATTTGTTGTGATTATCGGGAAGCGCGAACAGGAATCGGGCACCGTCACATTAAAAGACCTGAACACGGGGGAACAGCGTGAACTTGACCTCTCATCGGCAGTCCGCGAGGTGGTAACGAGTGGTCCTCGCGGATGAGCTTGCCAAGTCCCAGCGAAGTATCAGCGTCGCAGAATTCTTCGAGAAAAATAAGCACCTGCTGGGGTTTGACTCCCCTACAAGGGGGATTATCACCACCGTCAAGGAAGCGGTCGATAATGCCCTGGATGCCTGTGAAGAGGCCGAAGTCCTTCCTGATATTTACGTTGGCATTAAGCGTATCTCCGGGGATGTATTCCGTATTATCGTTGAAGACAACGGCCCGGGGATCATCCCGGAACAAATCCCCTTCGTATTCGGGAAACTCCTCTATGGTTCCCGCTTCCACCAGATTAAACAAAGCAGGGGCCAGCAGGGTATTGGTATCAGCGCAGCCGTCCTTTATGCCCAGCTCACTACCGGAACTCCGACTCTTGTTATTTCACGGACAGGCGCCGCGACACCGGCATGCCAGGTGCTTCTCCAGATTAAAATAGAGACCAACGAACCGGATATTATCAGCAGGGAGGATATCGAATGGGACAGGGCCCATGGTACCCGGGTACAGAT